>JANXCJ010000117.1 GCA_025060275.1 Bacteroidia bacterium
CTTATACTAGCTCCAGAGAGGTAAGCTTGAGGTTATGAAGAGTGTCTGCGATTTGGCTGCGCAGAGCGGGTGAGGCAGGGAGGAGAGGTAAGCGAGTCCATGGCTGGGTTAGTCCCATTTCTGCTAATAAACCCTTAATCCCTGTGGGATTGCCTTCCGTAAAACAAAGGCGCATGAGAGATAAGAGCTGCATCTCTAATTTTTGTACGATGTTTAGCTGACCTTGTCTTGCGGCTTCTACGAGCTGTTTCATTGCGCGAGGCAGAGCATTACCTAAAACAGAGATTAATCCTACATATCCCATTAGGATGGCTGGGGCTGCCAGCGCATCATCTCCTGAGATAAGCTGAAAAGAGGGGGGGAGCTCAGCCTTTAGCTCTATACCTTGTAGTAAGTCCAGCGAAGCGTCCTTGAGTCCGATAACTTGGTCAGGAAAATCTTGAACTAAACGGGATATCACTTTGAGTGAGAGGTTTACCCCTGTGCGTGACGGTACATTGTACAATATAAGGGGTACCGAACTTTTTTCTACTAGATAAGCATAATGGGCATACAGACCCTCTGCAGTTGGCTTATTGTAGTAGGGGGTTACGGAGAGAAAGGCTCTCACAGGAAAATTTTCAGCATAAGTTTTCATTTCCCAGGCTACTCTTTCTGTATCGTACCCACCTGCTCCCACCACCACTGGTACCCTTTTTTCAACCTCCTCAAATACCACTTCCAGTAGTCTCAGTTTCTCTTTATGCGATTGGGTTACGGCTTCTCCCGTGGTACCCAAAATAACAAGGTAATCAGCTCCTCCTTCTATGACATGCCTGATCAATTTTTTTAGTGCAGGTTCGTCTAGGCTTCCGTCTTTTTGAAATGGCGTGGCTAAGGCTACGCCTAAACCTGAGCAGTCCATACGTTGGAGGACTAATATAGCAAATAAAAGTTGCACTGAAGCCATTATTCACTCCTATCGGCTATGCTTCATGCTTCCTTTTCCTTTTGTACCTTTGGATAAGATGAGCGTAGAAGAAATTCTTAAGGCTATTCAGGAGCGTCTGCCCCGAGTAGAAAATTTGAATGGGAGTGTGAAGTTTGTGTTTGATGGACAGGATGTAGTGTACGTAGATGGTACGCAGAAGCCCCCCCTTCTCAGTGTAGAGGATAGGCCTGCAGATTGTACGATACGACTGGCAAGAGAGACTTTTAGCGACATCATCTCGGGTAAAAGCTCTGCTATGACTGCTTTCATGTTTGGTAAGATTAAGGTTGAGGGTAATATGGGGATAGCTATGGCAATTAGCCGGGCTCTCTGATGCGAAACCCTTTCCGACCAGGAGATCAAAAGCGTTATATTACCTCTGTTACACCGGAGAAAGTAGCGCAATTTCATGGTGAGGTAGTCCATCCTTACTATGCCACCTTTGCCTTGGCCCAGGATATAGAGTGGGCTTGCCGTTTATTCGTGCTGGAGATGAAAGAAGAAGGGGAGGAAGGGATAGGAACCTATTTGTCTATTCACCATGTGGGTAGTGTACCTGTGGGAGCTCAGGTGGAAATTGTAGCTACTCTCCTCTGGGTTTTAGGAGTTACAGTGCATTGTGGGTATGAAGTGTGGTGGGAAGGACATCGTGTAGCTTATGGAGAGCAGACACAAAAGGTTCTAAAAATGTGTTAAAATTGAAACACATGAAGCATCTTCGCTGGCTTGGATGGATGGGGCTAGGGGTGATGGTGGGCTTTGGGATATTTTTACTGGGCTTTCGTGAGCGAAGCGACTCCCCTAACGAGCCTCATATAGATGATTTGCGCAAACTTCAGCTTATCCTTGAGTTAGTTGAGAAGTATTATTATCGTCCTATTACGCAAGAGGAGCTGGTGCGTAAAGCTATAGATGGTCTCTTTCGAGGGCTTGATCCTCACTCCTTCTATATTCCTAAGGAAATCCAGCAGCAGGAAGAGGCAGAGATGTCAGGTGGCTTTGAAGGAATTGGCATAGAATTTCAGATAATAGAGGACACCATTCAGGTTCTCTCTCCTATAAAAGGTGGTCCTAGTGAGATGGTAGGTATTCAGGCAGGGGATAAGATTATAGAGGTAGATGGGAGAGTAGTAGCTGGGCGGGGTATCACGCAGCGAGAAGTAATACAGCTTCTTAGAGGCAAAAAGGGTACACGAGTCCGGGTCAAAATTGCCCGTCCAGATGAGAAGGAATTGCTGGAATTTGAGATTATACGGGATCGTATTCCTATACATGCCGTGCATTTTGCAGGAAAGGTAGGGGAGGTGGGTTATATTCAGCTTGCACGGTTTTCCGAGAGTAGCCATGAGGAGCTGCGTCAAGCTCTGCGTCAACTTAAGCAGCTCGGTGTGAAAGGGATCGTGTTAGATTTGCGTTCCAACCCTGGGGGGTATCTGCACATGGCACAACGAATTGCGGATGAGTTTTTGCCTGAGGGGAAGAAAATTGTCTATACACAAGGGCGCGTCCCAGAAAGCAACAGTAGCTATATTGCTACGAGCTACTACGGCACTTATGAAAAGGGTCCCCTTATCATCATGATAGGACCAGGAAGTGCCTCAGCCAGTGAGATAGTGGCAGGTGCGGTACAGGATTGGGATAGAGGACTTATCGTAGGGCAACGTTCTTTCGGTAAAGGTGTCGTGCAGACCCAGCGCTATCTACCCGACAGCTCCGCAGTACGAATCACGTTCTCGCGCTACTTTACTCCAAGCGGCCGCTGTATTCAAAAGCCTTTTGAAAATGTCTCATCCGAGGAATATGAGAAAGAACTAAAAGAAAGGTTAGAGCGCGGTGAATTCGTAGATGAAACCAAAATCCCTATGCCTGACTCATTGAAATACTCTACAGCATCTGGAAGAATAGTATATGGAGGGGGTGGGATTATACCTGATATTTTCTTTCCCATGGACACTACAGCCCGTAGGATTCATCCTTGTGCGCAGCTTGCTCAGCGCAAAAACCTCTACTTCCTTGCCGCACAGATGTATGTCTCCCGTCACTCAGAGATCAAGAATAAATACAACTCTGCCGAGGATTTTGCGGAAAAGTTCAAGGTAGATTCTGAGTTATGGGATATTTTTATGCGAAAAGTGAAGGAGAAGGAGATAAATTGTGATTTTAGGTCAGATACGGCTCGTCGGGATGCGGAATGGCTACTGAGAGCTTCAGTAGCTAAGCTGTCTTTTGGAGAAGAGGCTCGCACTCGTGTAGAAATGGAGCGGGACACAGACCTCAAGCGAGCCTTGCGCTTGATACCTGCAGCAGAGGAGCTAGAAATGACAGGCAAACTGGATAAAGCCCGTTATAAAGCTGCTATTCTCAAGATAGAATAAGGATACTCTAACTCTTTCATGAGACAGTCTTGGGAGAGAGAGCTGGATGAGCAGCAGTGGCGGGCGGTTTCTCATTCAGGTGGGCCTGTGGTCGTTTTAGCTGGCGCAGGGAGTGGCAAGACACGCGTTCTCACTTATCGGATTGCTTACCTTATTTCTTGTGGGGTTCCTCCTGAGAGTATTATTGCTCTTACCTTTACAAATAAAGCAGCAGAGACGATGCGTCAGCGACTAGAGGGTCTGGTTGGCACACCTGCAGCCCATGTGCGAATGGGTACTTTTCATAGCCAGTTTGCCCGATGGCTCAGGCAGGAGCTTAGAGGAGTGCCTGTAAGAGGTGATTTTACGATTTATGATGAGGAGGACTCAAGGGTAGTGATTCGGGATATTCTGCACAACATGGGCAGGGACCTAAAGAGCGCTTCAACTTGCCGAAGTCTTATCAGTCGTTGGAAAAATGAGGCGAAGAGCTGGCGAGAAGTTGATTGTATGAGCCCCACAGAGGAACTGGCAGCAAGAGTATATGTTGAATATGAATCTCGTTTGCGCGCAGCCAATGCATTAGATTTTGATGATCTTCTCTTAGAGACCCTGAGACTTTTTCAGCGTGATCCAGCTGTATTGGAAAAGTATCGTGAAACCTTTTCTCATATCTTAGTGGATGAGTATCAAGATACCAATCCGCTGCAGTACCACATCCTCAAGTTATTGGCATCTTCTCACCGAAACCTATTCGTAGTGGGGGATGATGCACAGAGCATATATAGCTTCCGAGGAGCAGACGTGAGGAACTTCCGTTTCATGGAGCGGGACTTTGCTCCTGTGGAGATTATTCGGCTGGAGCGAAATTACCGCTCAACGCCGCAAATCTTGAGTATAGCGAATAACCTCCTCTCCCATAGCCACGAGGTCTACCCCAAACGGCTTTTTACTCATAACCCGCCCGGACCTCCTCCTTGCCTTTATACGGCCTGCTTGACTCCCGAAGAGGAGGCGGCTTTTGTAGCTAAGAAGATCCGGGAAGAGATGGCACGCCATCATCTTCATTACAGAGACTTTGCTATTCTTTATCGTACGCACTCGTACTCTCGCTCCTTTGAAGACAAACTAAGAGCCGAGAGAATACCTTACAGGCTGGTAGGGACGATTTCCTTTTATCAGCGTGAGGAGATAAAGCATTTCTTAGCTTTTCTGCGTTTTATCCAGAATCCTGACGATGAGCAAGCGCTTCTTAGGGTTATATCAGTAGCGGGGTCAGGAATTGGGGAGACCACTTTAGAGCGCCTTCGCGCTATAGCACAAGCACATCATACCTCACTCTGGGAAGCATTGGGTCGCTTAGCTCAAGAGGGGCAAAGCCCTATGCACAGGGCCGTGAAAAATTTTTATCACAAAATGCGGTCTTACCGAGAAGCTCTCTTGCCCCTTCCTTTAGATGAGCTGGTAGAGGAGGCGTTGGAGCAAAGCGGTCTTCTGACATATTATGCGGGAGATGATAGAGAATTAGAACGAAAAGATAATCTACATGAGCTTGTAGCCGCTGCCCGAGAATACCATGAGCACAATCCCTCAGGGGCTAGCTTGCATACTTTCTTAGAGCGCGTAACACTCGTCTCTACTACTGGAGATACCCAAAAGGGCTTTACGGATGCTGTCTGGCTCTCAACTGTGCATGGCGTAAAGGGCATGGAATTTCACACTGTTTTCATCGTCGGGATGATAGAGGGGCTTTTTCCCCATGCTTACGCAAACGAAGAAGGGGAGGTTGCCTTAGAAGAGGAACGGCGTGTTATGTATGTGGCTCTGACGCGAGCTAGTCGGCAGCTTTACATTACCTATCCTCGTTATGATATGCGTTATGCCACTGCTCGTCCTACTATCCCTAGTCGGTTCTTGGAAGAGATAGGCATGAGTGAGCCGCCTGTGGCACTGAGCTCTATTAAGAGAATACAGTCTCCCCTGCGTGTCATGCAGACGTTTTCTCCTTCCGAAATTGCTTCCCCGCAAGAGATTCAAGTGGGGTGTCAGGTGGAGCATACCCATTTTGGAAAGGGCAAAGTAGTTGCAAGAGAGGAAAACGGGGCATCAGGCATAGTACAAGTGGAGTTTGAATCTGTAGGAATGAAGAAATTAGACTTACGATATGCTCGGCTCAAATTACTCTCGCCAGCTTGAGATTCCTACGCATCGTGCGCCTGGCGAGTGGGGTGTATGGTTGAAGAGATTCTTAGAGGAAGCGGCGAATGCGCTGCCTGAAAGTGCTTTGCCTCTCTTTCTTCGGCATGTTTTTAGGTGGCTTTTTCAGTCAGAGGGCACAGAGAGGCTTTCTGAGGAGGAGATGCGCTATCGTAAGGAGCGTTTTTATTATCTTCTCCCTCCCTCTTTGCAAGTATATTTTCCGTGGGAGCCACCAGTGTCCCTTCCTGAGGTGAGTCATAATCCACCCTCTTATCCTCAGGCTTACACACCTTTTCGGCAGTATGGCTTTTGGGCAGCGCGGTGGGCGGAATTATTGGGTACTCTTTCGCCTGCTGGGCAGGTGGCGGCAGGCAGTCGTTTGGTGCGCTTTCTCTTACAGTCCGCTCGCAACCAAGGCCATGTAGTGGAAGAAGAGACCTTACTCCAGCATTTATACCTTCTGAGTGGTGAGAAACTCAGTCTATCACCGCAAGGAATAGAGGTGGAAACACGAGAACCGCCTTTTCATTTTGAGCGCCGCCACATACGGAGTCGGCGCAGCCTTCCGCGGCGGCGATGAGGTATGTTGTACGGGGAGGAGAGCGCCTTCAAGGTACTTACACTCCCCAAGGGGCTAAAAACGAGGCACTTCAAGTCATTGCGGCGGCGCTTTTGACCGCAGAGCCTGTTGAGATAAATAATCTGCCTCGCATCATAGATGTCCAGCGCCAACTTGAACTGATAGCCTTTCTAGGTGCGAAAGTAGAATACCTCTCGCCTCATAGCGTGAGAATTGAAGCAGGCGAAGTAAATCCCTCGCACCTACTCACAAGAGAGGGGAAAAAGCTTTTCCAGAGTATTCGGGGGTCCGTGCTCATAGCGGGTCCCCTGTTAGCTCGCTATGGTGAGGTATATCTGCCTCGGCCTGGGGGGGATAAGATTGGCAGACGGCGTCTAGACACACACTTGCTGG
>JANXCJ010000118.1 GCA_025060275.1 Bacteroidia bacterium
ATATTCTTCTGGTACAGGGTCCTGCAGGCTTCGGTACAGGGCTTTGTGTTCAAAAAAGAGCACAGGATTTGGGTCAAGTAGCGCTGTGGTAAGTAGCCCTTTTGCGTCATAAGCACTTGCAGGATACACTATCTTGAGACCTGGGATATGCATAAAGACTCCTTCTAAGCTCTGGGAATGAAAAGGGCCAGCCCCAACCCCTGCGCCTGTCGGCAATCGCACTACTACCTTGGGAGCTACACCCCAGCGGTAATAGTTTTTTGCCAAATTATTCACAATCTGTGTGAAACCATAGCTCACAAAGTCGGCAAACTGCATTTCTACCATGCTGGAAAAGCCTCTAAGCCCCAGCCCTAAGCTTATGCCTAAAATAGCCGACTCGCATAGAGGTGTATTACGCACTCGCTCCTTTCCGAACCGTTCAACGAGCCCTTCTGTGACCTTAAAGACCCCCCCATATTCTGCAATATCTTGTCCCATAAGGATCAGCTTAGGGTCGCGTTCCATAGCTTGAAGCAATCCTTCTCTGATGGCATCTACGAAACGGAGAGAGCGTTTTGAGGGTGAAGGGGGTGGAGCTACAAGTTCTTGCGAAAAGGGAGCATACACGCTTCTCTCCTCGTACTCAGGGTCTGGTGTAGGGTCCTCTTCTGCCAATACGGGCTTTATCTCTCGTTCTATGGTAGCTTTGAGGTCTTTTCGGAGAGCTTCTACTTGCTGAGGTGTTAGATAGCCTTCTAAGAGGAGGAATTTCTCGTAGTTTAGGAGAGGGTCTTTTTTGGCCCACTCTTTTAGCAGGCTTTTAGGAACATAGTGGATGCCAGAGGCTTCCTCGTGCCCGCGCATTCTGAAAGTAATCGCTTCTACAAGGCGGGGCTGCCTATCTTTCCTGATTTTCTCGGCTAGATCATGGACAGTCCGATATACTTCTAAGATATTATTACCCTGGATAGTGTATCCTTCTATGCCGTATCCTACAGCCCTATCTGCTAAATTTTTACAACGGTACTGTTCTGTAGTAGGAGTAGAAAGCCCATAACCATTATTCTCTATAAGGAAAAGGACAGGAAGCTCCCATACACTTGCTACATTTAGAGCCTCATGAAAGTCTCCTTCGCTTGTGCCGCCGTCTCCTATGAAGACTAAAGCGATATAATTCTCTTTCTCTAAGTTACTGGCGAGGGCTACGCCTGCTGCTACGGGGAGCATTGCAGCTAAGTGAGATATCATGCCTATCACACGGTAGGATGGCGCACCAAAATGGAAGGACCGTTCTCTCCCTTGAGAAAAACCTGAATGCTTACCCTGCCACTGAGCAAAGAGCCGCCGCAGAGGCATACCGCGACTGGTAAATACTCCCAAGTTCCGATGAAGAGGAAAGATATAATCTGAGTCTCTCAAAGCTAGCGTACTCCCCACGGAAATCCCTTCCTGCCCGATGCCTGAGAACCACTTGCTTATTTTCCCTTGCCGGAGAAGGGAAAGCATTTTTTCCTCTATCAGGCGGGCATAAAGCATCTCCCTATATAGGCGCAGCAGGGTCTCCTCTGAGAGCCCTAAGGGGTCATAAGAAAAGGCCAATACTTCTACTGTGGATACTTCCATAACTGAACTAAAGCTCCTATTTACTGGGGCTTAGCAGGTGGAGGGGAAGGTAAGGGTTGAGATTCTACCATGCCTGCTGTCCGAGTTGTAGGAATATCTCCTCCCCGCATAGAGCTATGTACAGCGTGAATAAGAAGGGTGAGTCCTATAAGTACCCCGAAGAGGGTCCAAGTAGCTTTCTCAGCGAAGTCTGCTGCATGGCGCACACCGAGAAGCTGAGATGCCTGTGCCACACCCTGAATATCTGTTGCTAGCCCTCCTCCTTTTCCCTGCTGAATTAGCACTAAGAGGGTAAGTAAAATAGCATCTACTACTAAGAGAAATATAAGTACTCCTAAAATCCACCCCATGTTTGCAAAGGTAAAAAATCCTGATTACCTCAAAAAAGTTAGTTTTGAATGAGATGCGTGTAGTTGTAGTGGGATTGCTCACGGGAATCTTTGCGCAGGGAATTGGCGAAAAGCCCTATAATCGCGGTATGGAACGGATTTTTCCAGCAAATGTCAAGGCTATAGGCCCCTACAGTCCTGCAGTGCGGATAGGTCCGTGGGTTTTTCTCTCAGGTCAGATTGCTCTCAAGTCAGATGGGGAGATAGAGAAGAGTTCAATTGAGAAGGAAGTGGAGCAGGTGTTATACAATATACGCATGATTTTAGAGTCAGTCGGAGCTAAGCCAGAAAATATAGTCAAGGTTACCATATTTCTCACGGATATGGCCTTCTTTCCTCAGGTGAATGCCGTTTATGAGAAGTTTTTTCAGCAGGGTAAATATCCTGCACGGGAGACGGTAGCAGTGGCTGCTTTGCCTAAGGGAGCTAGAATAGAAATTTCAGCTATTGCTTATATAGAATGAGGAAGCAAAGCTGGAGCATCCTCCTCATTCTATGCCATGCTTGCTTAGGACAGTCTGCTCCTTCTCGCTGGACTACTCCAGACTCTATTTTTTCCTATTGTGGGTTAGATACTACTTATCCCTTCCTCCAGCTAAAAGAGAATAAGATTCTTTTTGCCGGTTATCTCAGGTCTGTGTGGGAGCTTCTCCGCCTAAACTCTAGGAAAGTACGAGTTCTCCATGTGGGAGACTCTCATCTACAAGGGGAAGTGCAGGGAAGAGAAATACGTAAGCGCTTGTATGCTATCTGGGGAGAAGGCGGAAGGGGATATGTTTTTCCTTATGCTATTGCGGGTACTACTTCTGCATATGACTACAGTAGCATTGGAAGGGGGCAGTGGCTTTCAGCTCGTAGTGCTCAATGGCAGCCTGCCCTTCCTCTCGGAGTCACAGGTATGGCAATAGGCACCCATGAATCTACTGCAGAATGGGAAATTCGCTGGGCACCTGCATATGCCCCCGTAGCAAGCCCAAATGCTAAGATATATCTGCTTGTAAGAAGCCTCTGGGAGGGTATCTACCTGACACTTACTCTCAATGATACTCTCGTATTACCTACACAGTCCCTACAGCTGGGCTACGCTCTTTCTTCTTTTACTTCTCCTGTTCCTTTATATAGCATAAAGGGGACTTTCTACTGGCATGGGGAAGATTCCTTGAGTTATGTAGAGTTGCAGGGTATCTTTATAGAGGAAGGAAGCCAAGGAATAAGCTGGCATACTATGGGCGTAAATGGAGCGCGTTTATCGGACTGGGCTACGCTCCCCCTTCTCAGGGAAAGTCTGCGTCTTCTTAATCCAGACCTTGTTGTAATAGATTTGGGTACGAATGACCTGCACGCCCCTAACACCTCCCTGGTGGATTTCTGCAGGGCTTTGGAGGCAGCGATAGATACGGTGAGAGCTGTTTTACCCGAGGCGGCAATTTTGCTAACCACACCTCATGAATTTTATCGTAGGATGCGCCCTATACCCTATTTGGCTCAGGCAGCTTATCTTATTCGGCGCATAGCAGCGCAAAAAAGAGTAGCTGTATGGGATGCTTACAAGTTTTTGGGCCCTATCCGAGAATGGAGACTGGCGGGATTAGCCCTGCCTGACATGGTACATCTTACGCCCGCAGGATATGCCCTCAAAGGGCAGATGTTGGGAGATGCTTTCTTGAAAAGTTACGGAGAGTTTTTGCGGGATAGTCTGCCTGATCCTACTGTAGAAGCCCATGCCATAGCTACTTTCTCACTATCTGATACATTGGAGGTGAAAGCACGGCCTCTTCCGCTTACTCCTTCTCTCTCACAGTTTGGTGGAAATAGTGCTGTGAAATATGTACCGGCTCGTCCTGCTTACGTATACCATAAGGTTCGTCCAGGTGAGACGCTGGGTTATATTGCCCAGCGGTATAGGACCTCCGTCAAGGCAATTCAGTACGCCAACGGGCTAAAAGGCACCCGAATTAGGGCAGGCCAGACTCTTCGCATCCCTACAAACGTAGGCAGTAGGATAGCTTCTCCGTCTCTTTCTCAGCATTCTCGTATTCATATAGTGCAGCTTGGAGAGTCTCTCTGGAGCATTTCACAGAAGTATGGGGTTTCTATCCAAGCACTTTGTGAGGCTAATGGAATCACGCTAAGGAGCGTAATCTATCCGGGGCAGCGCCTTCGAATCCCATAATTCTCAACGCGTAGAGCCCTAAATTTTACAACTCAGGCATAAAATCCGTCGTCCTAAAATAGAAATTCTGATTTTGAGAAAGTAAATTCATACCTTCGCTGTATGCAACTCAGCCTGGGAGTGCTGGCTTACTTGTGGGCTCAGACAATCTATTATCAGCAAGATTTCAATAGTGGGGTTCCGGCTGATTGGCAGCTCAACACTACAGATATGGGCGGAGCTACTAACGGCTATAATCGTTGGGTGGTAGGTGCAGATTACAACATAGCAGTTGCCCCATTTGAAGTTCACTGCCCGATTTTCGGGTGTGTGCCTACTAATCCTATTCCTGTTATTCCTAATCAGCCGCCCGCTATTAGTGGAGCACCGCAGTCCGATTTCTTACATGTTAGCTACGATGGAACTTACTCTGCTTCAAATGGATGTACACCGCCTAATCAGGTTACTACCTCTTTTCTTGCGGCGGATGGCTTCTGTTTTGGGGGGGAATCTTATTTTGCTAAGCTTGCTACCCCAGCAGGAATCTTCATACCTGCAGGCACAGGGCTGATTAAGTTGAGCTTCTTTTGGATTTGTCAGGGTGGTCCGCAGTCTTTCGGAGAGGTACTATATAGCACAAATGGCCCTAATGGTCCTTGGTTTAGTCTTTCTTCTTCAATAACTGGCACTTCTCAATTATTCAATCACGCTGCCCGGTGGAATGCGGATACTATTACCTTGCCTATTGCGCGACCAACGAGCTTATGGATTGCCTTTCGGTTTGTAAATAACCCTACTATGAATACATCTGATCCGCCCTTAGCTGTGGATGAAATAAGAGTTTTTGAAGTGCCAGTAGCTCTGCCTACCCTTACACTTGATAATGCCACTCCTAATCCTGTATGTGCGGGCAACTCTCTCACCGTGTCATTCACAGCACAAAACTTTCCAAATGGTACTGTTTACACGGCTGAATTACTAGATGCTTCCAACAACATAGTGGCCTCAGCCAGTGGAGTAAGCCCTATCTCTCTACCCGTCCCTTCTACTCTTCCCAGTGGCACTTACACCCTAAGGGTTCGGGGTAATACCAATCCTCCCACTATCAGTAATACTCTTTCTATAAGTGTTGTGAATGTCCAGTCATTGGCTTGCTCAGTCAATCCTAACCCAGCTCAGGTGGGAAACAGCGTAAGTCTTA
Organism: Bacteroidia bacterium; assembly: GCA_025060275.1. Taxonomy (GTDB): domain Bacteria; phylum Bacteroidota; class Bacteroidia; order SpSt-205; family SpSt-205; genus SpSt-205. Next base: position 5,348 of record JANXCJ010000118.1, read on the forward strand.
CCCTGGCTGGCGTAAATATGCCTTCAGGTCCTTTTGACATTCAAATGAGTCCTGGGGATGGTAGTCCCCTACAAATTCAGAATGGCGTGCCTAACCTACCCTTTACCTTCAATCATGTCTATAACTTGGCAGGCACTTATACCGTTACTTTTACGATTACCCATACGGCTTCTGGATGTACAGGAACTTGTCAAGTACCTGTAACTATCCAGCCTCCTACAACTAATACAATAGACCTTCTTAGCATAAATCCCAGCTTAGTATGTGCAGGGAGTAGCATTACGGTGAATTTCACCCCCACAGGTACCTTCAATGCAGGAAATCTTTTTCGGGTGCAGCTTTCGGATGCTGGGGGTTCTTTTAGTACGCCACAGAATATAGGGGTAGGGGTGACGAGTCCTATTACGGCTACTATACCTGGGACGGTGGCTTCTGGTATGTATAAAGTGCGTGTAGTTAGTACTTCGCCTGTGGTGGTGAGTGATACGATGGAGGTGGAGGTAGTGAATTTGAGTAGTTTGAGTTGTAGTTATACGCCTGTACCTGGGGTGGTAGGGAGTCCTATTGTGCTTAGTTTAGATGGGAGTGGGCTTCCTTCTGGGCCTTTTGATATTTCTCTGGATGCGGATGGAGATGGGAATCCTGATTATACGCAGAATAATGTGAATAGTCTCCCGTACAGCTTTACTCATTCGTATTCTGCTGCCGGGACCTATACTGCGAATTTTATTTTAGTTCATCCTGCCTCTGGTTGTAGGGCGAGCTGTCAGGTTTCTGTGATAGTGCAAGCTCCTGCTCCTAATAGTATTGATCTTATGAGTCTTAGTCCTTCTATAGTGTGTGCAGGGAGTACTTTTGATGTGGTATTTAGTGTCACGGGTAATTTTGCTATGGGCAATGTTTTTGAGGTGCAGCTTTCGGATGCTGGGGGTTCTTTTAGTACGCCACAGAATATAGGGGTAGGGGTGACGAGTCCTATTACGG
>JANXCJ010000119.1 GCA_025060275.1 Bacteroidia bacterium
GTAATGAGAATTCTCTCCCCTAGTTTAGAGTGTCCCTATTTTTGTCCAAATGAAGAAAAGATTAGTTCCTCTCTTATGGGGGTTAGTAGCAGCGCAGGATGGAGACCTTTTCGTGGGTAGTGAAATTTATACCTACTTAGAAAGGTGGGACGTACGAGGGTGGATAGATACTTTTGTACCTATTGAGACAAGACCCTGGGGGCGTGAAGAGGCTTTTACACTGCTTGCTCGTTTAGACACGGCAGAGATGGGGAAAGGCGATGAGGCTCGTTATTGGAGAGCCTATTTTCAACTGCAGGACTCTCTGCCTCTGCGTTCAAAAGTGCGTGTTATCCCGTCTTTTCTCTTCCCTGAGGGGCGAGATATGCTACTGGCTAAAACTCCTTGGGGTTCTCTCTTTGTGGGACCGATAGTGTTTTTCTCGGGTGGAAGAGATAGTAGCGGACTGCTCTTTCAAAATACCCGAGGACTCTATCTCAGAGCGCGACTGGCAAGGAAAGTGGGCATATACATGGATGTCTTAGAGACTCAGGCTACTCCGCCTTTTTTCATTATGCAGCGATATAATCAATATCAGACCCTATGGGGTGAGACTTTCGTGAAGCCTTTCAGAAAAGGCGGGGTAGACTATGCAAATACACGAGGCTATATTACCTACTCTCCCATTCCTGCCATACGGATCAAAGCCGGAAGAGACAAAGCTTTCTGGGGACCAGGCTTCCAGAGCCTTTTTTTATCCGATTATCCACCAGAATATCTTTACTTCCATGTTCGCACCTGTTTAGGAGCATGGGAATATCACAACTTCTTTGCCCAGCTTATTGACTATATACCCAACAAGCCGGATAGATGGGGCGACCAGCCCAGAAAGTATGCCGCACTTCATCAACTGCTGTGGCGTCCCTCCAAAGGAGTAGCTGTAGGAGTCTTTGAGAGTGTCATGTACAACCCCTGGACACCCCAAGGAAAAAGGGGCATAGAGCTGACCTACTGGATTCCTGTCATATTTTATAGAACCGTAGAGCAAGCTTTGGGTAGCCCTGATAATGCTTTTTTAGGTTTTTTCTTCAGGGCAAACTTCCTAAGACACTTTCAGCTATATGGGCAGTTAAATATAGATGATTACAATTTCAGCAAGCGGAAGGAAGGTAGAGGCTGGTGGGGGGATAAATATGCTCTCCAAGTAGGGCTGAAGAGCTTTGATGTGGGTATTCGTACATTAGATATACAGGTGGAGTTCAATCAAGTTCAGCCTTATACTTACAGCCATTTGAATGTAGGGGCTGCTTGGACTCATCATGGGCAGTTTTTGGCTCATCCTTATGGGGCGAATCTCCGGGAGCTAAGTGGGATACTCCGATATCAGCCCTTGCCGGGTATGACAGCAGAAGCGCGAGTGAGCTATATCTGGCAGGGACAGAATCAAATGGGTCAAAATTGGGGCGCGGAGCCTTTCCAGAGTAATGTCAATCATGTAAGAGATTTTGGTAATCATGTTTTACAAGGACAGCTAGTCAAATATACTTTATTTCACAGCAGAGTTACGTACCAGCCTTTCATGCTGCCACTATACATAGAGGGAGAATTTTTTCTTAGGAACGTCGTTAGAGGAGGGTGGCTTGGCTTACGCTGGATGCTTGCTCCGAAAGTACTGCGCTTCTGAGGCTACTATAACAAGTTCACAGTAGCTCTTAGGGATTGTTGTAGGAGAGAGGGAGTAATCTTAGGGTAATCACACTATGGTTATGCAGAAAGAAAACTCACGCAGCTTTACCATCAGGGAAGCCGCCGCTTCGTAATCACACTATGATTATGCAGAAAGAAAACCTTAGTGCGCGTGTCGCAGGTTTTTGCGGAGTAGATGTAACACCACCATGATCATGCAAGAAAGAACTCTTCTACCAAGTTTTAGGCTCGGGCAGAAGGAAAGAATGAACATAGTCTCGAATAGCTTCGTCAAGGGGAGTGAAAGGCAAGGTGTAGCCTATCCTTCTCAATTTTTTTATGTCTGCTTCTGTAAAGTACTGGTAACTTTCACGAATGTCTAAGGGTATGTCAATAAATTCTATATCCATCGGCCGGTCAAGGGCAGCATATAGAGCTTTTGCTAACTCTAAAAAACTGCGGGCTTCTCCAGTCCCTAAGTTGTATATTCCCGAGGGAGCTTTTTCATGGAAGAAAAAGTAGAGCACCCGTACCACGTCCTTTACATAGATAAAATCCCTTTTCTGTTCTCCATCTGCGTATTCAGGGCGATGGGACCGAAAGAGGCGCATTCTACCGGAACGCACGATTTGATTATAGCCGTGCCAGGCTACACTAGCCATGCGTCCTTTGTGATATTCGTTGGGACCAAATACGTTGAAGAACTTGAAGCCTGCCCAGCGAGGGGGGGCATGGGTCTGGGAGATAGCCCACAAATCAAAGGCATGCTTAGAGCGAGCATAAGGATTGAGAGGGGTTAGGAGGGGGAGGAGGCTCTCATCATCCGAGAAGCCCATTTTCCCATCCCCGTAAGTAGCGGCACTGGAAGCGTAAAAGAAAGGTACACCCCTTTCAGCAGCAAACCTCCAGAGCCTTTGAGAGTACTTAAGATTGAGGGTTTCAAAGATAGAGTCATTCTTTAGAGTGGTGTCGGTGCGAGCTCCGAGGTGGAAAATAGCCTTTATTTCCCCTCCATAAGCAGAGAGCCAATCAAAAAGCTGCTCTCTATCAACAGCGAAGCGGTAATGGCGATGGTCCCAGTTGCGACGCTTCTGCGGTACATCAAAGGCGTCTACCAGAACAAGGTCGGTATGGCCTTTTTCATTAAGATAAGCTGCTAACGCGCTGCCGATGAACCCAGCCGCTCCTGTTATCAAAATCACACTGCAAAGCTAAGGCTCTATTTCTTCAGCTCTTAGGGAAGTTGAGGGCAAGATGGCTTCCCTGAACAAGTATCAATAGTATTTGAGGTGGCTTTTTCAGTCTTATGACGAAGTTTGTAGTATGCCTAATGGAAAATTTTTTAGAAGCCGTGCGCCTCTACGGATTGGCTTAGCAGGGGGGGGCACTGATGTAAGTCCTTACTGTGATCTACATGGGGGAGCCGTGCTAAATGCTACCATCTCTCTGTATGCCTATGCTTCGTTAGAGCTTTTGGAGGGGGATTCTATAGTTTTAGAAGCCCGAGACAAGAAACAAAAAGTCGCTCTCCCGCTGATGAGAAGCCTACCATTAGAGGAGCCTCTTCTTCTTTTGCGAGGGGTATATAATAGACTTTTACGAGACTATGTCAAAGAGCCTTTTTCTTTTCATCTGACGACTTCTGTGGATGTTCCACCAGGTTCTGGCTTAGGGACTTCTTCTACGCTCGTGGTAGCAGTGATTGGAGCTTTTGTAGAGGCTCTTTCGCTTCCTTTGGGGGAATATGAGATTGCTCGTCTTGCTTATGAGATAGAGAGAATAGACTTAGCGCAAGCGGGGGGGCGTCAAGATCAGTATGCAGCTACTTTTGGTGGGGTGAATTTTATGGAGTTCTATGCGGATGAGAGAGTGATTGTCAATCCTCTCCGAGTGAAGTTTGAATACCTGTATGAACTGGAGCATAATCTCCTGCTTTACTATACCGCTACGAGCCGTTTTTCTTCTACTATTATTGAAGCGCAACAGAAGCGAGTAATGGAGGGAAAGTCTTTAGAGGCTACGCATCGCCTCAAAGAAGAAGCGATTCGGATGAAAGAGGCCCTCCTCAAGGGACGCATAGATGAGATCGGAGAGATACTTCACACGGGTTTCCAGTATAAAAAACAGTTGGCTGAGGGGGTATCTACACCCCTTATTGAGGAGATTTACGAGCATGCTCGGAAAGCTGGTGCTACGGGGGGTAAAATCTCTGGGGCAGGGGGAGGAGGCTTTATGATATTCTATTGTCCGAAGAATAGCCGGTATGCCGTAGCTGAAGCCCTGCAAGCATTTGAGGGGCAAGTTTTTCCTTATCGTTTCGTCAATCATGGATTGCATAGCTGGAGAGTGCAATAGGGAGTAGGGTCTTATGCTGGACCATATAAAAGAAGCAATCGTATTAGCAGGAGGGCTTGGCACGCGGCTGCGAAGTGTAGTAGCTGAACTGCCTAAGCCTATGGCACCTATTCAAGGTAAGCCCTTTCTCTCTTACCTCCTGGACTATCTAGCCAACCAAGGGGTAAGGAGAGTCTTTCTCTCTGTAGGCTACAAGGCGGAGGTGATCACAGAATGGCTCTCGGCTCAAACTTTTTCCTTTGAAGTTTCTGCTGTTGTAGAAGATGCACCCTTAGGTACAGGGGGAGCTATAGCGCATGCCTGGTCAGTTACCGAAGCGGAAACGGTAGCTGTGATGAATGGAGATACTTTTTTTCCTATACGGCTAAGCGAATTCTTTATGTTTCACAAAAAGGAGGGTACGCCTGTGAGTTTAGCCTTGGCGAGGATATCTCCTGCTGATAGATATGGAGTCGTAGAATTAGAGGGTAGTCGTGTAAAGGCTTTTCAGGAAAAAGTTCAGAAACCTTGGGGATGGATCTATGGTGGAATAGCTCTTATAGAGTCCGCCTGGTGGAAGTCTCAAAAGTGGCCCGAGCATTTCTCTTGGGAAGCTTATCTCACGGAGAACGCGCCTGTAATTCCTGTCGGAGCCTATTTGGCACATGATGTGCCCTTCATAGATATAGGTTTGCCAGAAGACTATAGGCGAGCACAGTATTTGGTACCTCAATATGCCCAAATTTGATAAAAGTTGGACGCTTTTTTTAGACCGAGATGGCGTAATAAATGTAGAAAAAAAGGGAGGATATATTCTTTCTTGGGAAGAGTTTCAGTTTGAAGAGGGAGCTTTAGAAGCTTTAGCTATATTGAACGGAGTATTTGGGCATATTATCGTGGTTACTAATCAGAGGGGTGTAGGACGAGGATTGATGAGCATGGAAGCGCTTAGAGATATTCACCACCGAATGCGACTCCTTATCCAGGCGAATGGAGGGAGGATAGATGCTATTTATGCCTGTACAGATGCGGACCTGAATAGCCCTTGTCGTAAGCCTGCGATTGGGATGGCGCTGGAAGCGAAAAAAGACTTCCCTGCTATTCAGTTTGAGCGGTCGGTGATGGTGGGGAATTCGGTGAGCGACATGGAGTTTGGGCGCAAGTTGGGCATGTACAATATATGGATAGTCTCCAATCAAGAGTCTATGTCATCTGGGCTGGCAGATGAAAGTTGGAAATCTTTATATGAATGGGCGCTCTCGCTTAGGTGGATGTAAGCCTAAGCGTAAGCCCCAATAACCGCGGGCCACTGCGTAAAAAACAAGAAAACGCATACCCCACAGCTGCACACTTTTAGGAAGAGAGGGAAGCCGGTGTAAAACTTTTTTAGCCCAGTAGGGGTTTAGCCAGATACGCAATAAAAACCAACGCCAACGCTGTGTCAGCCACTTGCCCCCAAATAAAGCTGTCCGGGTTTGGGGGTGTTTTTTGTGAAGATAGGTCAGATTATGTCTGCCCATGTCGTACAGACGAAGTAAAGCATGGGAATGATCCTGTTGTACATGGCTCCACACCTTTGCCTTAGGGACGAAGCGAAAGGAAGCTCCTTTAGTTTGTAGCCTCCATCCCAGCTCTACATCGCCTAGTCCATGACGGTGAATATGAGCATCCATACCCCCAATTTCCATAAAGAGGGAGGCACTCATGAGAGCGTTTATGGTAATGAAATTCTTGAAAGATAGGGGTCCTTTCGCTCGCTTTTTCTCTCGCCAGGCTAAGTATTTCTGCCATATGTTGGGATTATATTCTGAAAAATATAAGATGTTTCCGAGGAGAATTTCATTTTCTCGGGGTTGTGCCTCCATAAAGGCTGCTAGCCAGTTAGGGAGGGGCAGACTATCAGAGTCTAAAAAAGCTAGCCACTTATGCTGTGAAAGATAAGGTAAAACAAGATTTCGCGTAGCGTTCCTACCGTGATTTCTCTTATCGGGATGAGTGAGGGCGCATACGAAGGGAGGGGCATACCGCTCTAGATACGCCAATGTTTCATCGGTGGAGCCATCTACGCACACATACGCTATAAAGTCTGTATAAGTTTGTTGGTAGAGGGCATGTAGGCAGCGTCGGAGTTCTTCTAAGTTATTATAGGTAGGTATCACGATAGCGACGCATGCCATAGTCGCAAATTAGTGATGTATTTTTGGAGCATGGGCAGGCTTGTAGGGGTTGGGCTATTGTTGTTAGCATGTGCGCAGCGTCCTGCATCCTCAG
>JANXCJ010000011.1 GCA_025060275.1 Bacteroidia bacterium
GTAGCTTAGAGAAGAGTAATGCAAAATCTTAGTTTTTACAAAACTGAAGATAAGGAGGGTCCATGCGGAGAGAAGTAGAATGGCTTGCGCAGGAGGGGGTAGCTCCCGGAAACTCAAGCGCGTGGCTCCAAGCGCCCATATGGAGGCAGGTAGCATGCCTACTGCTACAGCTACTATGTGGTAATAAAAGGGTCCTCCATGTCCTGCATCAGAAGTAGTCAAGAGGCGCCACTGATAGGCAAAAAAATCAGAGATAAGATGGTGAGCTCTATTACAATACAGCAGAGCTATCCAGCTCCCTACTATTAGCATGTAAGGAATAACAGCTATTGTACCTAATTTCAGCAGAGCTAACCCCTTTCTTTGAATAACTCCAAGACTTCCTACCGCTAAAGCGGGAAGAAGGACGCCTACAGGTCCCTTTGTCAGCGTAGCTAAGGCTGATAAAACTCCCATGAGCAGTCCCCAGGGAGGGGAAAAGATGCCTCTACTACCAGCTATCGTGGCGCCTAACATGAAAAGATTGAATAAGGGGTCTATTAGACCGCTTCTGGCGTAGAAAGAGGGAAGGAGGGAAATACCATGGAGAAAAACCCAAGCTACTCCAAATTCCGCTCTATGCCATGTCTTTCCTAAGAGAAAAAGAATGCTCAGGGTTAGGGTAGTAATTATTACATTGGGTATTCGGGCGCCCCATGCATTTTCCCCAAATACTCCCATAAAGGCTGATTGTATCCAAAAGAAAAGAGGGGGCTTCTCCCAGAAGGGTAAAAAGCCTATTTGAGGATATAAATACTCTCCTGTTACTCTCATCTCTCGAGAGCATTCCGCAAAATTTACCTCGTCCCAGTCGTACAAGGGCACTTCGCCTATGCCGATAGACCAGGTAATAAAAAAGAAGAGAATAAGAATAATCCCACTCTCAGTGCTGTGTCGCTGCCACCACATGTTGGGCTATTTGTAGAGCGTTGGTGGCAGCACCCTTGCGTAAGTTATCTGCTACTATCCAGAGATTAATTCCGCGCGGATGAGAGGTATCTCGTCGAATCCTTCCCACGAATACCTCATTTTGTCCTCCTACATACCTTGGCATAGGATATTCATGCCGAGTAGGATTATCTTGGAGCACTATACCGGGGGCTTGTGCTAATACTTCTTTCACAGCCTCTAAGGGCGCTTCTTGCTTCAAGACTACATTTACACTTTCGCTATGTCCTCCCAAGACAGGTACCCGCACGGCAGTGGCAGTTATAGGTAATGTAGGGTTGTCCAGAATTTTTCTTGTTTCCTTGATAATTTTCCATTCCTCTCTGGTGTAGCCCTCTTCCTCAAATACATCACATTGCGGGATGCAGTTTAGATCAATAGGATGAGGATATACAGAATGAGAAGCAACTCTACCACTGCGTTCCGCCATGAGCTGCTCTACTGCCTTTTGTCCTGTGCCTGTAACAGCCTGATAAGTAGAGATGACTACCCTTTCTATCCCAAATGTTCTTTGTAAGGGCGCGATTACCACCACGAGCTGGATAGTAGAGCAGTTTGGATTTGCAATTAGGCGAGCTTGGCCTATGGAGGAGAGATTGACCTCAGGTACTATTAAAGGCACATTCGGCTCTAAGCGCCAAGCCGAGGAATTGTCAATCACTATAGCGCCTTTTTCAACAAATCGTGGTGCCCATTCCCGACTTACGGAGGCTCCCGCAGAAAAGAAGACTATATCTAACTCTCGCCTTAAAAGGCTTTCCACAGATTCCACTAGCAACTCGCCTGTGCGAAAAGGAATACGGCTGCCTACTGACCTATGGGAAGCAGCTCCGTATACTTCTGCCCTATCAAAGCCGTAGAGGGGCAAAGCCTGTAAAAAGGTGCGCCCTACTAAGCCCGTTACGCCGACTACTCCTAAGCGCATTCACTAAAGTTCCGTATCCTCTATAGGTGATATAGCCACCTGCAGGTCTCTACTTTGCGTAAGTAAAGGACGAATTTGGGCTTCCAGTTCGTCTGCAAGCTCGGGGTGGTCCCTGAGGAATACACGCAGGTTTTCGCGTCCCTGAGCCAACTTCTGCCCTCCATAGCTGAACCATGAACCCGACTTCTGGATAACCCCCAACTGTACTCCTAAGTCTATGATTTCGCCTACTTTGGATATACCCTCTCCGTAAAGTATATCAAATTCTGCCATCTTGAAGGGAGGGGCTACTTTGTTTTTCACTACTTTGACTCTTACTCTGTGTCCAATTACGTCTGTCCCCTCCTTCACTGCTGCGATTCTTCTGACATCTAAGCGGACAGAGGCATAGAATTTCAGGGCATTGCCTCCTGTGGTGGTCTCTGTAGGGCCGTACATGGCTAAACCTCCTATCTTTTCGCGAAGCTGATTGATAAAAATAGCGATACAGCGGGTTCTTGAAATGCTGGCGGTGAGTTTGCGTAGGGCTTGGGACATAAGGCGCGCTTGTAGCCCCATTTTAGCATCTCCCATTTCTCCTTCCAGCTCTGCTTTAGGCACGAGGGCAGCTACAGAGTCTATCACTACCACATCAATAGCGCCAGAGCGAATGAGAGAGTCAGCTATTTCCAGAGCCTGCTCTCCATAGTCAGGTTGGGAGATAATAAGGGAATGAGTGTCTATGCCTAACTTCTGGGCATAGAGGGGATCGAAGGCGTGTTCTGCATCTATAAAAGCTGCCAAGCCGCCTTGCTTGTTTGCTTCTGCAATTGCATGGAGAGCTAAAGTGGTCTTACCTGAGGCTTCAGGTCCATATATCTCAACTATTCTACCCCGAGGAAGCCCTCCCACACCTAAAGCTGCATCTAATGCCAGAGACCCTGTAGAGATTACTTCAATAGCTTGCTCACCCCGCTCATCTAACTTCATTACGCTACCTTTCCCATATTCTTTCTCTAATTTCTGGAGGGTAGCCTGTAGGAGCTTTTGCTTTTCTTCTGAGGAAGTGGGCATTTTTTCAGCTGCCATACCTTTGTCAAAGGTATGAAGTTCGTGCGTTTTGTCTGGCAGAATGAAGAGGGAGTCGGACTGCTGGGTCCTACGGGGGAGTTTGTTCTCTCTCTTTCTGCAGTAGGACGGGTAGTGGGGCGTAATTTTCCCTTTCGGGATATGGAGACATACATCCAGAATAGACTTTGCTATGAAGCGTGGGTAGAGTGGGTGTATAATCGTTATCACTTAAGAGGGGATTTTGAAGAGCTGCAAGTGCCTTATGCAGTAGTGAGGGTTCTTTCGCCCATTCGTCGTCCTGTAAGCCTGCGAGATGGATACGCTTTTCGTCAGCATGTAGAAGCTGCCCGTCGCAATCGCGGGCTGCCGATGATTCCGGAGTTTGATCAGTTTCCTGTCTTTTACTTTTCCAATCCCTTAGCCATTACAGGGCCTGGCCCTATTTATGTGGAACCCCGACACTTAGAAAAGTTAGACTTTGAATTAGAGGTAGCTATCGTGCTGGGTAAATCAGGTAGGAATATCCCAGCGCATCAGGCTGACTCGTACATCTTCGGCTACATGCTTATGAATGACTGGAGCGCACGAGCTCTCCAAATGGAAGAGATGAAGCTTAATTTAGGGCCTGCAAAAGGTAAGGATTTTGCTACTAGTTTGGGTCCTTGGCTTGTAACTCCTGATGAGCTTGAGCCCTATAAAGTATCTTCACCTCCTGGGCACGTAGGGAATGCTTATAAGATTGCCCTACAGGCTGAGCTCAATAACAAGCCTATAAGCTATGGTTACCTCTCAGACATGAGCTGGACCTTCGCAGAGATCATAGAGCGGGTAAGCTATGGGGTAGAAGTCCTGCCAGGTGAAGTAATTGGCTCTGGCACAGTAGGTACAGGCTGCCTTCTGGAGATTAATGGGAGGCAAAAGCAGGAAAACCCAGAGGCACCCGAGACTTGGTTAGCTGTAGGGGATGAGGTCCTCCTAATAGGGCAAGAGCTGGGTGCTTTAGTTAACAAAATAGAAAGTGCATGAGAGCTAGAGGCTTGCCTAAATTTGCAGCATGAGGTGGGTACTCAGTATTGCTTTTCTGGGTGGGAGCGCTATCGCTCAGATAGATATTCTTAGTGTGGGGAGGGTAGTGCAGGTGGGATACCAGCTTTACAAGCTCTACATGGAGAAGCACATCGGAAAACGGCAGCAGCTGGATAGTGCTCTTAAGCTTGTTAGAGAAGGTCTCCAGCGACTCAATCCGGAGATGGTTTCAGGCGCAGTGGAAATAATTGCCAAACTCAACCCTAACCAGCAAAAGGCAGTTCAGCTCATGCAGGCGATGGCTTATGTGATGGCAGGTCGTCCGGAGGTAGCCCGCAAGAAGCTTGAGCTTCTCCTCACTTCTCCCCTTCCTCCAAAGTTTCAGCCACTCAGGAGAGTAATAGAAGGATGGACGGCTCTCCGAGAGAAGAGATACGAGGAGGCGAAGACTATATTCCTCTCGCTTATAGATCAATCTAAGCTGGATACTTTTCCTACAGTGTATTGGGGACTTGCAGAAATTGCTCTACGAGAGCGTAGTTTTGAAGAAGCTGAAAAATATGCCAAGGAAGCCCTTGCTCTCGCACCTATGGACCCTCAAAGCTATACTCTACTGGGGGAGATTTACTTAGCACAAAGTCGCTACACAGAGAGTGAGAAAGCCTATAAAGAGGTAATTGCAAGAGGCTTGTCCTCGGCCTCAGCTCTTGTGGGGTTAGGTAAGCTCTATCTTTATGTTACGCACCGATTTGTAGATGCTCGTCAAAAGTTTGAAGAGGCACTTCATTTGGAACCCCATCTGGTAGATGCGCATTTAGGAATAGTTCTCAGCTATCTGGCAGATGATAGGCCAAGAGAAGCTCAGAATTACTTGCAGGCTCATAGTAGCCAGTTTCTGTCGGCAGATTTTCATGTTCTTAGAGGTATTATCTCTTTTCACGAGGGCGAATGTGCAAAGAAGGTCCTTTTTCCTAGTGCTTCGGACCAGCTTTGTCAGGAAGCCTTGAAACATATTCATGAATTTGTACGCCTTAGCCAGGTAGACCCTGTAGCCTATGTAGCTTTATCTGACTCTATCCTGAAGTTTGGGCTTTGGTCAGCCGTGGCTGTAGAAGATCACGGTAAAAAACAAGAATTCTGTAAGCTATTAGCTATTTGCGATGAAAAGACGGGACAACCTCCTGTGTCAGACCCTATAGGAGCAGCGATTCGTGCAAAAACCGAGGCTGAAAAAGGAAGCTGGACTGAGGTGCTCAAACTGCTGAAACCCCATGTAGAAAAAGAGGGCTCACTCCTCCCATATGGCGCTTACACATTATATGGTATAGCCCTGTGGGAATCAGCACCTGATAATAAGAGGGAGGCATTTAAGTACATAAGCAAAGAACCTCCTAATCGGTGCATGGAAAATGGCTTCCTTCGCGCTTCTTACATTATCAAGAATAATCTAAGAGACCCTCTCACACCGGAATTGAAAAACTCTATAAAGAGCCCTAAACTTCTGCAAAATTATGCCTCCAAGTCCATACATGCACTGAATTTAGCTCAGATAGCGCTGCGCAATAATGGAGATACTACCGAAGCACAAAGACTATTAGAGAGTATCCTCAGCATAGAATTTGACATGGCGGGTGAGAGAAGGCATGGAAAAGCTTCTTGTGAAGCCCATAAACTGCTATTTGATATTCATCTTAGTAGAGGTCGCATCCAAGAGGCGGAGAGAGAGCTGGAGGGAGCAGATAAAAAGTGTTATGATTCGGATTCCGAATTGCCTTATAAGCGACTTCGCCTTATGTATGCCAAAAAGGACTCTGCTCAGGCGGATAGAGAGCTAATCAGCTTAGTTCCTTCTGGGGAAAAGGTAGGTGAGTTAGAGCGAATGGGCTTCAGAGATTTAGCTGTCAGAGCGAGAATGCTCTACTCAGCTAAGCAGAGCAATATAGTTGCTACGCCTTCTAATACTTCAGACAAAGGGACATCAAACTCCTCTAAGCAGGAGTTTCAGGGCTCCTCTGCTAACTGGGAATATTCCAGTGGCTTTTTCCGTCCCCCGTCATCCTCCTCGGCAGCTCCTTCTGCAACAGAAAAGGCATCTAGCCTTTCTCATTCTGCCAGAGGAACTTATGACCTATACTATGGTCAGTGGATGGATACGCTATATGAGTACCTTTTCTTGGGAGATGCTAAGCTTATGCGCGTTCTGGAACGCTTTACGGCTGCGTACCCTCATCTGAGCGCCTTAGCAAATGAAATCAGAGGATTGTACTATCTTGAGGAGGGGGAGATAGAGAAAGCTATTAACTATCTACGATTAGCCTATCAAAATAGTGCTGCTGATGAGATGCTGGGAAGTCGCAATTGGCTAGAGGCGATAGGGCTATCAGAGCTTCCCCCCATTTCCAATCCTAAGCTGCGTAGGGGGATTGTCTTGGTAGGTGTATTTAGATATCAGGGGGACTATTCCCGAGCTAATAATCTGCTTATAGAGCTTATAAAAGACCACAAGGTAGAATTATTAAACTATCTTATACAGCTATTTCAGCAAGTTCCTACAGAATTTATGGAGGAGGTGGAGCATTTAGCTGAGCAGCATCCCATTATGCTCAAGAGCCTTATAACTACGATCTTAGTTGAGGTACCCCGAGAAGGAGAAATCCTACGAAGGTTGATTATGGAAAGAGGCAGTTCCAATAAGGTAAGAGATATTCTCGTGCAAGCTCAGAAGGAGGTTAGCAATCGCTAGTTAGGACCTTTAGGTATCCAAGATATCTCCTTGTAAGGGTCGCATTATGATTTCCTCTACCACTGCTTGGGAGGGAAGGTGGGCTATGCACCATAGAAGCTCTGCCACTGCTTCAGGGGAAATGAAGCGATCTGAGGCATGAGGCGTCCCTTTCCAGGAATCTGTATAAGTTGCTCCTAAAATGAGTGCGGATACTCTTATGCCATGGGGCATAAGCTGGAGGCGCAAATTACGAGAAAGGGAAAGCAAGGCAGCTTTAGCTATGCTGTATGCGCTCCCCTTAGGATAGGCGGTCAGACTAGCAGTAGAGGCTATGTTTATGATGAGCCCACGTTTCTGAGCCAAGAAGCGAGGAAGCATGCGCTTAGTCAGGTAATATGCACTATGCAAGTTAATAGCTATCATCTCTTCATATATACTATCTGTCTCATCGGTTATGCGGCTTGCTGAGAAGGAACCTGCATTATTTATGAGAATATCTAAATCCACATATTTCCCAAGAATATAATCTGCAAATGCAAAAGCCTCCTCCTTGTTAGCTAAGTTATAGCAGCTTATATCCCAGGTGGGATGTAATTCGGATATAGCTTTCACTCTTTCAGGGTTTCTCCCGCATCCGACTATAGTATAGGCCTTTTCAAATTTTTGGGCTATGCTATAGCCGATTCCCCTTGTAACGCCTGTTATGACAGCTACAGCCATTTTATGGGCGAAGATAGAAGCTAATAAGCTGTTTCTTAATTTCTAAAGGTAGGGCTCTTCGTAGCTCACCTCGCTGGGCTATGGATATTAGCCCTGTTTCTTCGGATACTACTAAGGTCATAGCATCTGCTTGTTCTGTAATACCGATTGCAGCTCTGTGGCGCTGTCCTAAGGTCTGTGGTAAGTCCAGCCTCTCACTCAGAGGCAGCGTGCAACGAACTGCGACTATTTTATCACCCCTTACGATGGCGGCCCCATCGTGTAGGGGGCTTCTTTTCTCAAATATTACTAAAAACATGCGTGCTTCTACAGGCATTTGTACAGCATCTCCCGTCTGAATAAAGGTGTTTAGGTCATCATTACCCTCTATGACTATAAGAGCTCCCAAGTTATTCCTTGCTAAAAGTTGTAACGACTCTATCAGTTCCTCCGCTAATTTTTCTGCCTTTTCTTCGGTAATGACGCCTTTGCGGAGAAAACCTAACCCAGGTAGGAGGCGCACACTGTAAAGGAGGCGGCGCAGTTCAGGTGCCATAAGGACTGCTAATACCAGACCTATCCATGTAAGTAGATTCTTCAGTAGAAAGGAAGTTGCGAGTAGTCCTAAAAGGCTCGTTATTTTCAAGAAAATAGTAAGAATTAAGAGAAAAAGGGCAACTCCTAATAGGTTCGTTCGGTAAAACCAACGTAGGGCGCCATATAGCAGGAGGGCTAAGAGGAGAATATCTATTCCATCTCGCCATGTGATAGGGATAAGCCCTATGCGAAAGATTTCCATACCTCAAAAAGCGCAATCAGCTGTCGTACGGGCTCTACATCATGTACCCTCAAGACGTGTACGCCTTTGCGTAGGGCTTCCCAGTGCAGGGCCGTGGAAGCCCATATTACCTCTCGGGGACTAGAATTGAGGGGGCGCCACAACATAGATTTACGGGATATGCCTATTACTACTGGATAGCCTAACTGAACAAATCGCGGCAAAGCCCGAAAGAGCGTATAGTTATGCGCTAATGTTTTTCCAAATCCAAAGCCAGGGTCAATAAGAATTTCTTCTATCCCCAGTTCGCGGAGCTGCCTGATTTTTTGTACGAAATATAGCCATACTTCTTGTACGACATCTTCGTAATGGGGATTGAGCTGCATAGTTTGGGGGGTACCTTGGATGTGCATGAGGACATAGGGTACCCGGTAGTGGGCTACTACCTGCCATAAGGAAGTGTCAAAAGCTCCACCTGAGATGTCATTAATCATGTCCGCTCCCTCTTCCAGAGCTATGCGTGCTACAGCACCTCGGTAGGTGTCTATGCTTATAGGTACTTCGGGTAGAGCCTTGCGAATAAGTCGCAGAGCGGGTAAGAGGCGACGAACTTCCTCTTCCGCAGGCACTTCTGGGGCGCCTGGGCGAGTGGAGACGGCCCCTATGTCCAGTATGTCTGCTCCGGCTTCTACCAAGTTCAATGCTCGGCGTAGGGCTGCTTCTGGCTCGTAGGCTTCTCCTCCATCTGAAAATGAGTCAGGTGTTACATTTATAATCCCCATGATACGGGGTGGCTCTAAGGGGTATATCCTATGCCGAAGGTGCAGAGAGAACATCTTTCACTACGTACTCAATCACATCCCGTATCGTTCCATAAGACTGGGGATATAAAAAAGGGACTTCGGAAGCCTGTACCCATCTATAACCTTCAATTCCTTCTTCTTTTTGCACCTGTACATGGGGCTTTGTCTCAGAGCAGCGGAATAAGAACCACCGAACTTCTTTGAGAAACTGCTTCTCCCCCTCCGTGTAAGTGTGATAAGTGCGGGTAAGAAGCCGCTCTGGATATGCACACGAAATGCCTGTCTCTTCGGCTAATTCTCGGCGAGCGGTTTCTTCGGGCGTCTCATGCTGCTCTACTTTGCCTTTTGGGAGGTCCCATTTGCCTCTTCGCCAGATAAAAAGGATGTGATCGGATTTTTCTACTACCACTGCCCCAGCTGCTAAGACATTTTCAAAAGTCTGCTTATACTGTTCCCAAAAATTATAAATGGCTTCTAGCGATGGGAAGAATATCTTACAGAGGTTGGGTCTGCCTGTCTCGCCTTGTGAAAGATGAAAGGATCGAATCTGAGCAAGTGTGCCAGGCATATAGAGCATACGCGGGGGGCGCTCGTGTGGTAATACTTTTGTGGTGGGCAGTCCCTTTACATCTGCAGGTAATACTGCTAACTCCAAGCAGAACTCATAATGATATACCCGAAGCACCCCTCTAAGATAAGGGCTTTCTTGCTAGTAAGATAAGCCGGGGGCTTTTATCCCACTGGAAGGTAGAGCCTTTGTAATCTCCCCAAAATTCTTTTACTTCTAATCCTGCTCGCTTGGCTATATAGCAAAGGTCCCCTTGCGTAAGCTTGAAGACTTTCTCTTCGTACACCCCCTCTATGCCTTGTGGGCCTTCAACAGTGATTCGCTTATACAGCCAGTGAGCGTCTTGCCATCGCTCTATCAGAAAGCTCAAGCCTTGGATGGTTTTTCTTTCTTTCGGAGTAGGGTTCCGAAGGTAGATATTTAGGTAATCTATGAGAAGCCATCCTCCGGGTAAGAGCCAACCGCTAAATCGTTGTGCAAGCTGCAGTACTTCCTTCCATTGCTGCATCCCTATCCCGAAGCTTGTGAAGAAACTACCTATGAGGTGGTATGCCCTATCTGGTGTCCATTTTGTTAGGTCTGCTGAGAAAAATCGCACTGCATCGGGAAGATTAGGTGCTTCAACATTAGCATCTACTGCATCTACTTTGTATCCCATGCGTGTGAGCACTCTCGCATACCTCCCCTCCCCGCACCCTGCATCTAAAATATACGCACCGGCTGGTAAATCTAAACGCTTTAGCAAAATCTTTGCAAACTCCTCTGCTTCTCTTTCATCCCTATATGCGTAGAGAAGCTTATAGTGAGGACTATCAAACCATTCTTTCATATAACAAAATTATACTAAATGCCCTACATGTTTGCATCAAATTTAGTATGAGATATTTTATTTTGACTTTTTCTCTGATTTGGGGTCAGGTGGTGAGTGGCGTTATCTTAGATGTGAGAGGAGAGCCCGTTCCGCATGTAATAATTCAAAACCTTCGTTCAGGTCAGGGCACGTTATCTGACTTACAAGGGCGTTTTAGCTTAGCCGCTCTGCCTACAGATACCATAGAGCTACGATGCTTAGGATATGAAGTACAGAAGGTCCTTGCTTCGGATTTTCCTTCTGTTTTTTATTTACCCAGCCGTTCCATAGAACTGGCTCCGATAGTTATCCGTTCAAACTCAGACTCAGCTGCCCTCCTGATGCAGAAAGCAATTCAAGCAGGTAAGCGTTGGAATCCGCTTTTGTATCCTCACGAGTATGTTAGCTATAATAAGCTTACCCTGACCTTACTGGATAGTGTTTCTCGTAACAAAGACAGCTTGCCGCCTATACTATTTATTTGGGAGTCTGAGGCAGAGAAAGTCTTTTTTGACACCGATCATCAGCGTGAGACGCTTCGCGCGCAAAGGGTGGTAGGTAATCTCCCTATTCAGACCGTTCTCTCTCCTACAGCTCTTCAGTCCTTCAGTCTATATGAGGATTGGCTCTCTATCTTAGATAGACAATTGTACAGCCCACTGGGAAAAAATGCCTTAGAATACTATGAATACGAAATAATAGACACCACATATGCGGTAAAGGAAACTCTTTATACTTTGGCTTTTGTCCCTAAACGGAAAAGGGAGGAGTGGGGTATGCGAGGTACCCTCACAATCTCTTTCCCAGATGCTGCGCTTCATAGTCTCCAAGGGGAAAGCACATGGAATACTAACGAAAACCCTCTTTATGAAATTTTCTTCTGTAAGATTCAGCAGAGGTATGAGAAATTAGGAGACACTTTATGGTTTCCTGTGCAGCTTCATTCTGAAGTGGGATTGAGAGTGCGGGGAGGGGAAGGAGGGATAGGCCTCCTTGTCAAAACTCGCTCTTTTTTAGGGAACATAAAGATACCCCCTGTAAAAGAAAAAAGTCCCAGTAGAGTGGAAGTTATTATTCCTTTACGAACCCTTCCTCCTGACTCTCTACAACGGCAGGAGCCCTTGACGCCCGAAGAGAGCTTTTCCTATAAAGTACTGGATAGTCTCCTCAGTAAGGTTCCTGTGAGGCGGCTTGCATGGCTTTGGGACTTACCTACACTTAGCTTAGGTCGTGTAGCAATCGGCGAGTTCAATCTTATCCTTACTCCGCTGGTGCTTTATCATAATGCCGAAGGCTTGCGTCCCCAAATAGGCATAGAAACAAATGATAGACTCTCTGCTGTAGTGAGGGGGCGAGGTTGGTTAGGTTATGGTACTTATCGCTGGGCGGGTACCCAAGGGACACCTTGGCGTTATGGCGTAGAGATAGAGTGGGGCGTGCTTACTCGCTTGCGGCTATACTATTATGACGATGTACGAGAGAATACTTTGCCTCGCTTGCTGGATGAAAAACCTACTCAACTTATGGGTAATCACCGACCGTATGAGCGTCTGGCTCGCGCTTATGCTTTTCGTTGGGAAGAGATGGTAAGAGAAAAAAACGCAGGTTTAGCCTTTCGCTTTCCCATCGGAAGTAGACTTAGCTTTCAACTAAGTGGGGGCTCTCTTTATCGCATAAGTTTTCCCCACCAGTGGACGGGGTACAGGGTGCAGTTAGACATAGAATATCTGGATTATCAGGTGCTCTTTCGGAGAGGAGGGATTCTCTGGAGAAGTGAATACAAAGGTCCCCGCTTTCGCTTCCAAGGAGGACTACTGACTCGTAGAGGAAAAATCCGTATCCCAACCCCGTATCTACAAGGAGATATCTGGCATGAGTGGCGCTGGGGGAGATGGGCTCATATGTACCTTAGAGGAGGAGGAGGTTGGATGAAAAAAGAGCCATTGTGGAACTATCGCTTGCGAACTCTACCGGATGCCTTTATAGGTATCCCTCATGCACTTGCGGCTCATCCTGTGCAAGTATCCACTGCTTACTACGCTTTCCTCTTTTATGGATGGACTGTACCCAATACTCGCTTCCCTTCTCAGTCGTGGAATCCACTTCTTAGTTTTCTTCTTCAGGGTTTTTATGCAGAGGAGAGATTTTATCCTGAGATAGGTATTACTCTCCAGAGGTGGGTGCCTCAGAAACTTCTTCGTCTCTTTCCCTCATTATCTGCGCTTCAAATAGGACTTTATACCCCTTTGCCTTTTTCGGCGCGTAATCGTATCTATGTGCGTATCATCAGTGAAATATTTGCTTAGAGCATATCCGCCATTTTTCCACTGAATGAATTTGTTTCGGAGTGTGCAATATTCAGCATATATGTAGCTTTGTACTAGATTAGTATGGGTAAGGTAATTGCGATTGCAAATCAAAAGGGTGGGGTAGGAAAAACTACTACGGCGATAAATCTTGCTGCCTCATTGGCAGTGTACGAGTTTAAGGTCCTTGTTATTGATGTAGACCCGCAGGCAAATGCCTCCTCAGGATTAGGCGTAGACCCGCGGAATGTAACTCGTACTATTTATGATGTAATTCTCGGAAATCTTCCGGATCCTAGCCCTCTTATTCATAGGATACCTGGATTGGAAAATCTTCATCTCATTCCTGCGCACATAGACCTTGTGGGAGCTGAGGTAGATATGATAAACCTCCCTCAAAGAGAATATCGCCTAAGAAAAGCCATAGAGCCTTTGCGGGGGGCATATGATTTCATCTTCTTAGATTGTGCGCCTTCGTTGGGGCTTATCACGGTAAACGCGCTCGTAGCCGCTGACAGTGTTCTTATACCTGTTCAGTGTGAATATTTTGCCTTAGAAGGTCTGGGGAAACTCCTCAATACCATCAAGATAGTCCAGCAAAGACTAAATCCATCCCTTACGATAGAAGGGATTCTCCTCACGATGCATGACATGCGTTTGCGTCTCTCTCGGCAGGTAGTGGAAGAGGTCTCCCATCATTTTGAAGGGATTGTCTTCAAGACTGTGATTCAACGCAACACTCGCCTAAGTGAAGCTCCCAGTCATGGAAAACCTGTTATTCAATATGATGCAAACTCCCGTGGCGCACAGGATTATTTGAGTCTTGCCAGTGAGATTCTCCAGAGAAATAATATTCCTATACCTGCATGAAACTGAGGGGACTAGGGCGAGGACTTGGAGCCATACTGCCGGTGGATGAGGGGCTAATAGAGCGATCTCATACTGTGCAGGAGATCCCTATAGAAAAGGTAGAGCCGAATCCCTACCAGCCCCGCTTAGACTTTGGAGAGGAAGAATTAGAAGAGCTTGCAGCCTCTATTCGGCAGCATGGGCTAATCCAGCCCATTACGGTGCGTCAAATTGGAGACAGATATCAAATCATTGCGGGGGAGCGTCGCTGGCGAGCAGCCCAAAAGGCAGGAGTGCAACATCTTCCTGCATATGTCCGCACAGCTGATAACACGGAGATGCTCGCTTTTGCTTTGGTGGAAAATGTACATCGGCAAAATCTAAATCCCATTGAACTTGCTCTGGCGTACAAGCGGCTTATAGAAGAATGCCAGCTTTCCCAAGAGCAGGTAGCTGAGTTAGTCGGCAAAAGTCGTTCTACTATAGCTAACACACTGCGCCTTCTGCGTCTCCCGCCAGAAATTCAAAAGGCTCTCAAGGAGGGGATCATTTCAGAGGGGCATGCTCGTCCTCTCTTAGCCTTAAGTTCCTCTGACGCGCAGCTTCAAGTGTTTAAGCAAATACGGCAAAAAGGTCTAAACGTAAGGCAAGTAGAGGCATTGGTAAGTCGTTATACTTCTTCTTCTACTCCTTCTTCTCCTCTCCTCTCTCCCGCAGAAGTTCAGCTCAGAGAGGTAGAGAAAACACTCTCCTATCACCTTCATGCAGAGGTACGAATCAATTCCAACTCAAAGGGTAGGGGAGAAATACGAATCACATTTACTTCGTGGGAGGATCTGGAACGGCTTTTGGAGCTTCTCAAAGCAAAACATGGAGCATATCGTTCTTTCTAATGGGCTGCAAGTATATCTCATTCCTTATGCCTCCCCTTTCGTAGCTGTAGCTTTGGGTTACAAAGTGGGGGCTGCCCATGATCCGGTGGAGGCAGCCGGTCTTGCTCATCTTCTGGAGCACCTTCTTTTTGAGGATGAGACTATCGCTTACGATAGTCGCTTGCAGGAGATAGGCGGAATCACGAACGCTTACACAGGGCAGGATTATACGGTCTATTATGCACGCGTACCCGTAGAGGCAGTGGAATTAGCCTTAGCCTTAGAAGCTGCGCGGCTCTTTGATCTGAAGATTAGTGCACACAAGGTTGCTATTCAGAAGCAGGTAGTAGCGGAAGAGTTCCGTCAAAGATACCTTAACCCTCCCTATGCCGATAGGCTCTTCTACCTTAGTCAAGCGGCTTTCTCTGGGCATCCTTACGAGCGCATGGTGATTGGAGAAAGTCCGGAGCAAATTTTGAGCATATCCCCCGAATCAGTCTTAGCGTTTTACAATTCTTACTATGCCCCACAACATGCCGTACTCTGTGTAGCAGGTGGTGTAGACCCTAGCATATCCTCTCAGATAAAAGACCTGTATGCTCGGTCTAAAACCTCTATTCCCTTACCTAATATACCTAATATAGGCAATAGAAACTCTTCCCCTGCACTAATTGTAAAGGAAAAAGCTGTGCCTCAGAATGCTGTGATATGGGCTTTTTTACTACCACCTCTGGATGACTCAGCTATCCCTGCAATAGATCTATGGGATGACTATTTAGGGGACGAAAGTACAGGCTTCTTAGTGAGGGGGCTGGTTCATGAGAAAAAACTTGCCTCCTCCCTCAACACGTATGTCTGGTCATTGCATGCTGGTGGGCTGTGGGTAGTGGAAGCCTTCTTAGCAGATAATGTACCCGTGGAGGCTTACGAGGAAGCACTGACTGAGATTCTTCATAAACTCCCAGCGAATGCTCCGAGAGAGGTATTAGAACTATATCGCCCTCAAAAGTATTTACAAATGCATAAGCAGCGTGAGAAGGTACTGGGGCGAGCATTAGCCCTTGTACATGCTGTACTGGTAGGGCACCCTGAATGGTATGAAGCTCCCTTAGAGCCGTATGAGAAGATTACAGAGCCTATGCTCTGGGAGGTTCTAAGAACTTATTTCCAGAGGGCTCCTAATGTCAGACTTCACTATATCAAGAAAGCTGTATAATTCTCTGTAATTCAGATTATTATTCTCCTTTATCCGGTATAAGGGAAAACAAAGCATATTTTAGCAGCGATATGAAGAAGCAGCTTTTTTTTATTATTGTCTGCATAGGGAGCTTGCTAGCTCAG
This sequence comes from Bacteroidia bacterium, assembly GCA_025060275.1. Taxonomy (GTDB): domain Bacteria; phylum Bacteroidota; class Bacteroidia; order SpSt-205; family SpSt-205; genus SpSt-205. The sequence goes on from JANXCJ010000011.1 coordinate 15,780, forward strand.
AAGGTAACTATCAAGGGACGCATAATAGATGAAACCACCCGAGAACCTCTAATAGGGGCAAAAGTAATGGCGGGTGGCGGAGAGGCAGGAGCTCTTACGGATATGGAAGGGCGTTTCTCCTTCCAGATTTCTCGGGGGCCCACGTCAAAGATTCAAGTTTCGTATGAAGGATACGAGGAGAAAGAAATTGTAATTCGTATCCTTCCTGAGCAGGAGGAAGTGAGTATAGAGGTACCCCTATCACCCAAAAACACTATGCTTCAGGAAGTAGTCGTTTCTGCTTCACGGCATGAGCAGAAGATAGAACAGGTATCTGTATCTATTGACTTCATTCGCCCTCGGCAGATAGAAAATCTTACTTCTATAGACCCTATCAAGGTGTTAGAGCAGACACCGGGGGTCTCTACGAATAAGGACCAGCCAAGTATTCGGGGTAGTAGTGGCTATACGTATGGTGCGGGTTCGCGAGTACTTCTCCTGCTGGATGGACTTCCTATGATGAGTCCCGATAGGCTTAGTACGCAGTTTGATCTTATCCCGATGGATAATGTCAAGCAGATAGAGATTGTGAAGGGGGCTTCTTCTGTATTGTATGGCCCAGGGGCTTTAGGGGGGATAATTAATGTTGTCTCGGAAGATGTGAAGACGCAGCCCCGTACTGTGGTAAGGTTACAGCATCAAGTATACGATGCCCCCCGTGCGCCTGTGGGAGATTTTGATGGCAGAAGTTCTGCTACCCTCACGGCCGCCCATATAGTTCATGCACAGCGTGTGGGAAATTGGGAAGTCAGTGCTCTGTTAGATTTGATAAATGATACGGGCTTTCGTAAAGAAGGCTTTTCTAGGCGGGCCAGGACATGGATATCTATGAAGCATAATGCACCTTTTCTGGAGGGGCTGCAGTATGGTGTCTCTCTGCAAGCCAACATAGACTCCAGTGCCACTTACATTGCTTGGGATAGCTTCCCTACCCGAGCGAACTTGGCAGGGGACGGATTTTTGACTTATCAACTTCTTCAGCGGTATATGGTTGATCCTTTTATATCTTATCTAACTCCTCAGGGGCATCGTCACTGGCTTCGGGGCCGTCACTATAAAACCGTGAATGACCTCAGTACACCTCAATCAGGTGGTGCTACACTGCATTATTATGACTATCAGTATGTACATAATCTGAAAAAGTGGGGTAAACTGATTGTAGGGGCTAACTACACAGAAAATCGGGTGTATGCTAAACAGGTTTTTGGTAGGGCTCGTGGTCGCCAAGCAGCGGCTTTTGCTCAAGCAGAGATAGATATATGGAAGTTTCACATAAGTGGGGGCGTGCGCTATCAATATGAAGATATTCTCGGGGATACAAGCATAAAGTTCAGTGAGGGAAGTGTAGTTAAGGGAGAAAGAGCTGCCTATGTAGAGATAGTTACTATACGAGAGCCCGTTTTGCGGGGTGGGATTACTTTTACGCCTTTCCCTGGGACTATCCTGAGAGCCTCTTATGGTCAAGGGCTTCGTAGTCCCTCTGTGGCGGAGCGTTTCACTGCTACGGGAGCGGGAGGTATTACCGTATTTCCTAATCCTACCGTGAAGGTAGAGAGAGGCTATAGCGCAGAAATAGGTCTCCGTCAGTATGTAAAAGTCAAAGAAAGTCTGAAAGGCTTCGTAGATGTCTCAGCCTTTCGGATGGAGTTTAGAGATATGGTAGAATTCCAAATCAATATGGATGTTTTACTGGGGGGCTTCCCGGGGCTTCCTTTTTCAGCGATAAATCTGTCCCGAGGTATTATTCAGGGTATAGAGCCCTTGTGGGGTTTTCGCTATGAGAAAAGTAAATTCTTTTTGAGTCTTAGCGGAGGGCTCACTCTCATAGACCCCCGTAATCCTGACGGAAGTAAGGCCTTAGATACCATGAATAATACCCGGGGAGCCTTCACGGTCGTAAATACAATGATTGCTAACCCCCCGGTAGGAACCCCAGAATATTTGATAGGAAGAGATATCCCTTACACTCTAAAGTATAGAAACAAGCAGATACTGCGTTCTATACTAGAAATCGGCTATGGAAAGGTGTCTCTGACTACAAACTTCCGCTATTCTAGCCCTATCACGAATGTGGACAAGCTTTTCTTTCTCTTAGGGGCTAGTCCTAATCCTCAACCACCTCAGCGGCTGGGAGGATTAGAGGAGTTTTTCAGGGACTATGCTTCTAAGCCCTACACAGTGTGGGACTTTATTCTTGCGTACGATTCGGCTAAGGCCCGGTGGTCCTTTCATATATTCAACGCCTTTAATAGCATCTATAGCACGCTGCCAGGAGTCCTAAATGAACAAAGGAGTTTTGCTATTCAGTGTATCTTACGAATTCACTGAGGATTTTGTTTTACATTTGTGGCGCTATGCGAGTACTGCGCAAAACAGGTATGGGTTTAGCCCTACTTATCACGGGGCTTTATGCACAGGAAGGAGTAAAGTTTGGTATCAGAGTTAGTCCTGGGTTAGGGTTTTTTAGTTTGGACTCCTTAGGAAGGACCGTGAGAAATCTCGGTGGTCAAGGTGTCTTCAACTTCGTAGGGGGGCTCATGCTTAGCTTTGGCTTCTCAGATAATGTAGCATTCCTGATAGGGGCGGGGGTAGGTACAGCTGGCGGTAAAATTGAATACAGGCCAAACTATGGTATATATGGGAAAACTTTATCTGGGCGGGATACAGTGGTTCTCTTAGGTAATACGGGCTTGTCTAGCGCTACTACCGTAACATACAGAATCACTACCATAGGCGTGCCTGTATGGATTAAGATGCGAACTAACACTATTGGTCCTACTCCTCTGCGTGCGAAGGCCTTATTAGGGGGCCAGGCGGATATCAGAGTGGGCTCCTCAACTAACTCCGATAAAAAGATACTCTCGGCTAACTTTATAGACCAAGAGCGCACTCGTACTGCAGAGCATTTTGGGCAGTTTCTGGCATGTGGTTCATTTGGAGCGGGAGTAGATGTGGATTTAGAGGGAATTGGCGTAATTGATTTTGCTGTCATATATAATCATGGCTTAGTAAACTTCCTGGACAAGGAGTTCAAGTTTGATGAGGGTAATGTAAAGGACTTGCAACCTTACAAAGAGCTTAAGGCGAGACTAAGTAGTTTGCAATTCAACCTTATCTTCTGGTTCTGATACAATCTTTCAGAATTTATCCTGAAGAGCCCGCGGCACGGAAAAGGTGTGCCGCGGCTTTCTTGTTTCTTAAAGAAAGGGGAATATTCTCACTAATCAAGAAATTTGCTAAATTTGCACTGGTTATGCATAGGAGCCTTTTCAGTGTGGGTTTGCTTGGGCTTGGTCTCTGGGGGCAAGAAATGTACATTCGCAACGATATCGTTTACGTATCTAATCAGGACACACTTGCGGTGGTAGGGGCTCCACCAGGCGACCTTCAGGTGGATGGTACGGGCATCATAGAGAATAACGGCGGGGTGGTGTGGTTGACGGGGGACTGGATAAATTCCTCTTCGGGAGATGGCTTTGTGACTCCTCGTACAGGCTGGCTGTGGATGGTAGGAGGATATCAACGGTTTGTAGGGCCTACTTCCACATTCTATAATAGCATAGCTCTCTTCAATAATGGGGGCGATATAAAAGAGATGGTGGGGGCTGATGGTCGTATTGAAAACTTTCTCCAGCTGAATGATTGTGAGCTTCGCACCAATACTCACCTCATGCTAGTCGAAAATACTGATCCTAACGCAATTACACGCACAAGTGGATTTGTAAGCAGCACTGGCAGCGGGCGGTTAGGCAGACGCACAGACCGCACAGCAACCTATCTATTCCCTGTGGGAGATAGGCAACTCGGTCCTTTCCGTTATAGGCCTGTAGAAATAACGCCTTCAAATAATCCCCACACCTTTTTAGTTCGTTTTGCAAATGTGGACCCTACATCGGAGGGATATGACCGTACTTCGGTGCTTTCCCCTATAGAACTGGCAAATGAGTTCTTCTATCATATTGTGGAGAGACAGCAGGGACTTGATGCCATAGGACTGAGGATTTGGTATGATGAGAGTAATGACGTGTATACAGACACCTTAGCCCACTGGGAGGTTCCAGCTAATCGGTGGGAAGCTGTGAACACGCAGATTAATAGGAATGCAGGAATAGCCCAGACAGGGATGACCCAAAGTGCATATATGGAGACGCAAAACTGGTCTAACTTTTCCTCCCCAAACTTTGCACTTGCACGTATCCGTCGCCCGTTTGTAATATATGTCCCCGATGTGTTTTCTCCGAATGGAGATGGAAGTAATGATGAGTTTCTTGTGTATTATCGTGGGCTAGCTCGTATAGAGTTGCGTATTTATGATAGATGGGGGCTCCTTATCTGGCGGGGGGAACAAGGTCCTGAAGGACCTATACGCTGGAATGGAAAGACTCAACGAGGCGAAGACGTACCAGAGGACGCGTATGTCTTTGTAGTAAAAGGCTACCTTTACGATGGTAAGACGACTGAAAGAGCAGGAACTGTAACCGTAATCCGATAAACGATATGCATATGAGGCAGTACAGATGGATGAGTGGGCTTGCAGTTACTCTTCTTTGGGGTCAAGTAGGTATAGGTACTACTTCCCCCACTCATAAGCTGGACGTAGCAGGAGAAGCCCGCATTCGCACTATGAATCCCCTACCTTCTCCATTTAGGTTAGTAGGTGCAGATGCACAAGGGGTGCTGGGTGAGATACGCGGTCAAAATCAAGGTGATCTCATCCAGTGGGACGCAAATGCTAATCAGTGGATAATCGGACCAGCTCAGCCAGATGCCTGGCTACTACGGGGTAACTCTGGAACCAATCCAAATGTGAATTTCTTGGGTACTATAGATGGCGTAGATTTGGCAATTAGAACGAATAACACAGAAAGGATGCGTATCTTAAGTAGCGGCGAAATTCGTATCAATACTGCTACTACTGCTAAGCAAGTGCATATAGAAGGTAGTAATAATGGCGGCCTCCAAGTTACTGTAAATAGCAATGGTGCCACGGGAATATCGGCAAATCTTTTTAGCTCTACCTTAGTTGGCGGTGGAAACGTAGCACATGGAATAGAAGTAGTTACCTCTGGGGATGCTAATTACCTAATCGGATTAGGTAGTACGACCAGTCCTGCTCAGGCAGGAACGAACATAGCTATGAGGGGGGTTTCTGAAAATACCACAGGCAGAGCGATAGGAGTGTGGGGCGCCATAGGAGATGCTACGACCTATATTGGGAGCGTTTCATCTACCTACTCTACGGGGGTATTAGCCTACAATCAGGATGCTTTGTTACCCTTAGCAGGCGTACTTGCGACTCCGACTGCGCCACCAGCCGCTGAACAAAAGTATGCTCTAGTGGCTCGGGGACGTATGCTTGTAGAGAATGGACAGCTTATTGTTTCAGGACCTATTTATAACCCTGCTGCGGCTCCTGTGATTACGGGTATTCCCACTGGAGCAGGCACAAGGCTTTTATTCCTTCCCGAGAGATGTGCATGGCGTGCTGTGGGTATATCTTCTCGTGCCGATGATCCCTTCGCTCCTAACCAAACTGACCACGCAAACCCTTCGGAGATTGGATACGCTTCATTTGCTACGGGATTGAATGTTAGAGCTTCCGGCGTGCTAACTTTTGTAGCAGGTGTTGCTAGTCAAGCTACTGCCACAGGTGCTGTAGCTTTGGGGAAATATGTCTCTACTACCCATCCCGGTTCTTTCCAGATTGGAGATGATCCAGGAAATCCAAATCAACGAGCTCTCTCTCCTCTTCGCTCTGTGCTCTCTAATCAGTTCAGCAGTCGCTTCTATAATGGTTATAGATTTTTGGTGCGAGAAAAAGACAATGCTGCTCCATGGAACGCAAATCCATTCCCTACTCCAGATCCTACCCAGCCTCCCGATGTGTATCCGAATAAGATACCGGGTGTCTTCATTGCAGGTATGTATAATCACAATCGCTTCATGAGAGACTACGGTGTGGGGGATGGATGGGTGGGAATTGGTACGCAACTACCTGATGCACCGTTGCATATCATTTCTACATGGGAGAATAGAGGAATCATAGTGGATGATGGCTCTGTGATTACCAGAGGAGGAGGAGATGTGGAGGTAGCAGGGAATGGCACTTTTCGAGCGGCTGGACAAGCAGGACTTACTGTAACCATAGATGTAATAGGAAGTAATGGGCAACCCTGTCAGCTTATCTTCTCCAAGGGTATCTTAGTAGGGGAGAACTGTCCCTAAGATTATTAGCATAACCTGAAAAAGTGGGGAGGATGCCTACGCTCTCATGAGGTCTTTGTTATGAAAGGCTATATGGGACCCTCCCCTACATAACTTGTTAGAAGTAAAAAGAAGCGTATAGAATTGTCTTAGGTGAGTTTTCAGGTCTGGGAATGGCTTCCAAGTGAGTATTGATTAGGTTAGGAATGCTCTTTGGAAAGTCCTGGCGGATTTTCAGAAAAATCAGATTATTGATTTTCTGGGTTTCACCAAGATTCTGAAAAACCATCCAAGTTCTCGCAGATACAGGCTTAGGAGGATTTTTTTCGTTCCTATAGCTTTCTTCCCTTATTGTTAATCTATTAGAGGATTATAGGCACTGGTATTTCCCTTTCTTGATGACCATGAGCCGCATGGAGATGCGGCGTAGAGCGGGAAAAAACCCTATCCTAAAAATCTGTAGCATGGGGATTTAAGTTGTAGAGTCCCTACTCTTAGACAGCTTCTTATGCTCCCTCCATATAAACTCTGATGTTGAGAAAGAAACTGGCGCTTCAGTCGTCCTACGGATAAAGCATTGCAGAGCTATATTATACAGCTCTGAGAGAGAGGGGCGACCTTTATTGAGTTCTGGATAATCCATTTAGTACTGCTAGCGGGGGGCACTGCTATTAGACTAAACTGGGGCATTCAGAAACGTAAAAAGAGAAGAACCAGTAGGATAGCTTATCGCAACTGGAAGAAGCTTGCTTTCATCTGCACTCAGTTTCAAAGGCGCTGCTACGCCTCTGCTTAAGCTTTGTTGGTATTATGAGGTAGAAACCTGCACTATTGGCACTAATAAAAGGGGTGCATTGATCAGAGGAAGTTCTAAATAGCTAAGTTCCTAAGGCTTTGAGGCGCACTCCAAAGTCTCTATGGGCTATCATAGCCGTTGAATCTTTCTCTGAGCATGATCGGACACTCCACCGGTACAGGCAAATGCGGTTTTTCAGAAGACATGGACATTCACTCACTCAGATGGGCAAAAAGCGGTCTCCAGCAAGCCGTAAGTTTGCTTTATGAGATACCCGTATAGGTATCACCTCTTTTACCTCACCGCTATAGACAACTTAGAGTCCATCTTGGAGCGTGGGATTCTGTCTCGCCACAAGGTCAATAGTCTCGGCATACAGCACACTGAAATCGCTGACTCAGTTATAATCCAACAAAGACAAAACGTAGGGAATTCTTTAGGATTAGACCTGTCCCGCTATGTCAATCTATACTTTCAGCCCAGAAATCCTATGTTGTACAGGATTATTCGGGAGAAAGGCATAGAGAATGTATGCATAATCCAGGTCAGAGACGAGATTATTGAAAAAGATGGTCTTATTATCACAGATGGCAATGCAGCAAGCTTTCAAACTAAGTTCTACTCTAAAGACTCCCTCAGCCGCTCAGAATTTTATCACCTACTCAAGCAAATCTCTAGCCAAGTTGAGATGGAGTTCTGGAATACAGAGGACAGTTCTAAGCGAAGGATTATGGCCGAGTGTTTGGTACCCGAAGAGGTGGCACCCGCATATATAGATACAGTTTTTGTGGCTTCTACCCAGGCCCATCTCAAGGTACGAGAAAGGGGTTTAGATAATGTCGTGCCTGAGCCCCGATTATTCTTTCTGCCCTACTGGAAGTATCATTTAGAGGGTACTCAGCTCACGCTGGTAAGGGGAGACATGTTTTTTTCTCGCATGCAGACCCTTACTATAAGTGTCAATACGCGGGGTGTGATGGGAAAGGGCTTGGCTTCTCGCGCAAAATATCAGTTTCCCCATGTGTATGTATTCTATCAGGACTTGTGTAAGAAGGGGCTCCTCAAAATGGGACAGCCCTACTTGTACAGATTAGATTATAGTTTAGCCTCTATATTATCAGAGGAGCCTAACTCGCTCGCCCCAGACCCAAACCCTACGTGGTTTTTACTTTTCCCTACTAAGAATCACTGGCGAGAAAAAGCCGATTTACGGGGGATTAGCCAAGGCTTGGATTGGATTGTGCAAAATTATCAGAAAGAAGGTATCAGGTCTTTAGCTGTACCTGCTTTGGGAGCGGGCCTGGGTTGGTTAGAGTGGTATGAGGTCGGACCTCTGATAGTGAGCAAACTCTCGCATCTTTCTATACCTGTAGAAGTATATTTACCTGCAGAAAAAGAAATACCACAGGAACAGCTTACTCCAGAGTTTCTTTTGGGGCGCGGCTTGAGAAAATCACCGCTTTGACAATTTCCTCTATTTCCTGAAGCAGAGCCTGCAATGATTCGCGCACTCTCTGACGCAAGGAGCCTATGGAGGCTTTCCGCACTTTCTCTTCGGGTAATCCTTGGAGAAATGCCGCCACCCGCTCATGCGCAGCCTGACTCAACTCCGCCAGCCGACGATGATGGGGATCAGCGCGGTCATACCGCGGTATCGGCACTACCTCAAAAGGACGGCGATGGATGTCTCTCTCTCCTCCGCCCCTTTGAGCGCCAAATGATCCCTTAGTCTGGTAGGGCTTGATAGCTGTATCTACAGAGGGAGCATTCAAAATAGCACATAAGTAATGCGCTTCCTCTAAGCTATCTGTCTCATAGTAGTAGGTCTTCGTATCCGCTATGAAGCCCTGCACTTTCCAGCCGTG
>JANXCJ010000120.1 GCA_025060275.1 Bacteroidia bacterium
TGGCGCAAGTGCTAAGCCGACGCAAGAAGAATAACCCCGTGTTGATTGGCGAGCCGGGGGTAGTTAAGACAGCGATTGTAGAAGGACTAGCCTTGCGAATTGTGCAGCGGAAAGTGAGTCGGGTGCTCTTTGGCAAACGCATTGTTGCCCTTGACCTTACTGCGCTTGTGGCAGGTACTAAGTATAGAGGGCAGTTTGAAGAGCGTATGAAAAGCATCTTAGCTGAGTTAGAGAAAGCCCCTGAGGTAATCCTGTTTATAGATGAGCTTCATACGATTGTAGGGGCGGGAGGAGCCTCGGGGTCTTTAGATGCTTCTAACATCTTCAAGCCTGCCCTTGCCCGGGGAGAAATCCAGTGTATTGGAGCTACTACGCTAGACGAATACCGTCAATACATAGAAAAGGATGGTGCACTGGAAAGGCGCTTCCAGAAGATTATGGTAGACCCCCCTACGGAAGAGGAGACTTTGCGCATACTTTATCACCTAAAGGATCGTTATGAGGAACACCACCACGTGTTCTATACGGATGAAGCTATCCAAGCGTGTGTTCGTCTGAGTGGTCGCTATATCTCTGATAGACAGTTTCCTGATAAGGCACTGGATGTCTTGGACGAGGCAGGTGCGAGAGTGTACATGGCAAATATCCAAGTTCCTCCTCGTATAGCGGAGTTAGAAGCGAAGATAGAAGAGGTGCGAGAGCGAAAGGCGCAGGTTGTACGAAGTCAGCGCTATGAGGAAGCCGCTCAATTGCGTGATACGGAGAAAAGGCTTCAGGAGCAGTTAGAGACGGAAAAAATTCGCTGGGAGGAGGAGCTTAAGCGGAAAAGGTTTAAAGTAGATGAGTCGGATATTGCAGCAGTAGTGGCTTCCATGACCGGCATTCCCGTACAGAAGATAGGGGAGGGAGACATGCAGCGTTTAGCCCAAATGGAAACTATTCTCAAGGAGCGCATTATTGGACAGGAAGAGGCTGTAGAACGAGTAACGCGGGCAATTCGCAGAGCTCGTGCGGGTCTCAAGAATCCTCGCAAGCCTATTGCATCTTTTATATTTCTTGGACCTACGGGTGTGGGTAAAACAGAGACAGCCCGGGCATTGGCAGAGTATCTTTTTGAGGGTCCTGAGGCCCTCGTGCGAGTGGATATGTCAGAGTACATGGAGAAATTTTCTGTTTCTCGTCTTATTGGTGCGCCACCGGGCTATGTGGGATATGAAGAGGGAGGACAGCTTACAGAGAAGGTACGTCGTAGGCCTTATAGTGTAGTCTTACTGGATGAGATAGAAAAAGCACATCCCGACATATTCAATATTCTCCTGCAGGTGTTGGATGATGGCTCGCTGACAGATGGATTAGGGCGGCGGGTGGATTTTCGTAATACTATAATCATCATGACTTCTAATGTCGGTGCCAAGGAGCTGCGAGAGTTTGGCACAGGTGTAGGATTTATGACGGCAGCTCGTAGGGAAAAGACACAAGAGGCTGCCCGTCAGGTTTTAGAAGGTGCGCTGCGAAAGGTCTTTAGACCTGAATTTCTCAATCGCATAGATGACATCATCATTTTCAATTCTCTGACAAAAGAACATGCTAGGCGGATATTAGAGCTTCAGCTTCAGGAGCTTAGGCGACAGCTCGCAGATAATAAGTGGACATTGGAAATTACGGAGGCGGCTAAAAACTTTCTGATAGACAGAGGTTTTGATGAGCAGTTTGGTGCGCGTCCTTTACAGCGGGCTATCCAGCGATTTTTGGCAGATAAATTGGCAGATGCAGTGATAGTCAATCAAGTGCAAGGACCTGCCCACTTCATAGCGGATTTATCTTCTGATGCTACTACGATAGAAGTGTCTCTGGGTGAGCTTACTCCCTCATCGTGAGGAAGTTTATCTACTTTTTTCTCTATACTTGGCTATGGGGGCAGTCTGAACTTTCGGACTCGCTGAGGCAGCTTTTTCAGAAAGACTTTGGCTTTGATATTGTTCTAGTGCGCAGCTTTCCAGTACAAATAACAATCTCGGATACTTTCCCCATAGTGCCTTTACTTTCGGGTCATATGAGATTAGGGGTGGCCTGGCAGTGGCGCTTCTGGAGGGTATGGGGGCTTTGTTTGCAGCCAAGCTTTAGCTGGTACCGGCAAGTTCTTCGTGCGACCACTGCCAGTGTAGCGCCATATGCTGAGCAGATGCCACAGGGGTATCGTTGGCTCAAGTATCGTTTTGGAGCAGTAGCCCTTCATTTGGGAGTCCGATGGCAGCGGCACCTTGTAGGAGAACTCTTTCCTCGTTATAAAGTGGAGGTGGGAGGGTGGCTTCAGCGTCATATAGGTAGTAGTCTCAAGTATGTGGCGGTGCGGGAAACGCATATAGAACGAGTACGATGGGAAAATGTCTCTCTTTTTCATCCATGGCAGGGCGGTGCCTACCTAATAATTGGACGCCAGTGGTTAGGTGCTACCATTTACTATAACTTTCTTTCTCTTTTTCCTTCTGGCTTGCATGGAGGACCTCATGGCCGCCCTTATCCTCGCTTGTCTCCTTGGGAAGTGGGTTTCATGATTTCTCTTTGATAAAATCGGTAAAATTTTATGAAGCAGATCGTGGTAGGTGTCACAGGTGCAAGTGGAAGTATTTACGCGGCGAGGCTATTGGATTGGTTCAGAAGTATTCAGAAGCAGCAAGAAGTAGAAGTAAGTCTGGTTTTTTCAGAGAATGCTATCAAGGTATGGCAGTGGGAGCTTCAAGTCCCTTTGCCAGAAGATTTTCCTGTTTATGGGTATAAAGACTACTTTGCCCCTTTTGCTTCGGGTTCATCTCTATACGAGGCTATGGTGATTATACCCTGTTCAATGGGAACTGTGGGGAGATTAGCTGCAGGTTTGTCTGATGATCTAATCTGCCGAGCTGCGGATGTAATGCTTAAGGAACGCAGAAAGCTTATTTTGGTACCAAGGGAGACCCCTCTTCACGCAGGACACTTAGAGAATTTACTAAAGCTTGCACGTTGGGGCGCTATTGTGCTGCCTGCAATGCCTTCCTTCTACGGTCACCCGCGCAACTTGGAGGAACTTGTTGATACAATTGTATTGCGGGTATTGGACTTGTTAGGATTCACTTTGAGTTATAGTCGTTGGGGCTCAGAGACCCCAATTACCTCTGTCTAAGGTGCGATATTGGAGAGCTTCAGCGATATGTTCTGGGCGAATTTTCTCACTTTCTGCTAAATCTGCGATGGTACGGGCTAGTTTGAGGATTCGGTCGTAAGCTCGTGCAGAGAGCTGAAGGCTGTTCATAGCACTTTCCAGGAGACGGCGCCCCGCCTCGTCTAAGGCACAAAAATCCTCCACCATCTTAGGTGGCATTTGAGCGTTTGTGTATATGTTAGGAAATTCTCCAAATCGTTTGAGTTGTATTTCACGAGCTTTTTCTACCCGAGCGCGAATGGTTTGGCTATTTTCTCTATTATCTTGGGCTGTCAGAGCGTGTGTTTCCACAGGCGTTACAGAAATATGAATGTCTATGCGGTCTAAAAGTGGACCTGAGATACGGGCCGTATATCGCTGAACGGCACCGGGTGGACAGGTACAGGGTCGCGTAGGATGGGTATAATACCCGCAAGGACAGGGATTCATAGCTGCTACTAACATGAAGCGAGCGGGATATTCTACTCTAAATCTTGCTCGTGCAATTACGATTCTATGCTCTTCCAGGGGTTGGCGAAGAACTTCTAGTACTTGCCTTTTGAATTCTGGTAATTCGTCCAGAAAAAGAATACCATTATGTGCTAGGCTAATCTCGCCAGGCATGGGGTAAGTTCCCCCTCCCACTAGAGCTATATCACTAATTGTGTGATGAGGCGCTCGAAAGGGGCGTTGCGTAATGAGCCCCTTATGGTCTCTTAGCAAGCCTGCTACAGAGTGTATTCGGGTCGTCTCTAAGGCTTCTTCCAGAGTAAGGGGAGGCAAAATCGTTGGTAAGCGTTGAGCTAACATGGTTTTGCCTGCCCCGGGCGGACCTATTAAGAGAATATTATGCCCTCCTGCTGCAGCAACTTCTAAGGCTCTTTTTACATGAATTTGACCTTTGACCTCGCTCATGTCTAGGTCTGTTCCGTTTTGTTGCTGCCAGAAAAGGTTCCTTGCATCTACGAAGATGGGTGAGAGGGAAATGTTTCCGCTTAGGAAGCCTACAGTTTCTCGGAGGTTTGCAGGTGCATATACTTGGATGTCCTTCACGATACCTGCTTCGCCTGCATTGGAAGGCGGAATTACGAGCCGAGGGATTCCTTGCTTGCGCGCCATGGTGGCTATGGGTAGGGCGCCTCGGATTGGCATAAGAGTGCCATCCAGTGACAGTTCCCCCATAATGAGAGTATCCCTCCATCCTTCATTCTGTATCTGTCCTGAGGCTGCTAAAATTCCGATAGCAATAGGCAAGTCATAAGCAGTACCCTCCTTCCGGAGGTCAGCTGGGGAGAGATTGATGATAATCTTTCCTCGTGGGAAGGAAAATCCACTATTTCGGATAGCTGTCTCTACGCGTTCTCGGCTCTCCTTGACAGCATTATCAGGAAGCCCTACAATTGCATATCCTAAACCGGGAGATAAGTTAACCTCCACAGTTACAGGATAAGCATATATGCCATACAGGGCAGCAGCAGGTACTTTTACTAGCATCGGGGAGTAATATAACTAACTTTGAGCATGCGTGAGTTTATTAGGTTGGCTGTACTTTTCTCATTGTTAGGAATAAGCTTCGTTGTAGGAGGTGTGCTAATGTCTGTTATGGGCTTAGCCACTCCTGAGATAAATGATAAACAAACCGCCACATTAGCAGCAGGTAGCAATGCTCTTCTGTTGATGCTGGGATTTGGAGGGGCTAGCTTGTCTTACTGGCTTTTATATGCTCGTGAAGAGGGTATAGAACTTCTCCGAGGGCTGGGAGGTAATTTTGCCACTTACTCCTTGATAGCGCTATTCATGGGGGGGCTTTTTCTTTTTTTGCCGTGGTTAGGGTTAGATGCGGAATCCTTCAGGCTTCCTTCTTCCTTGCACCGATGGGAAATATTATTAGAAGCTCAAGAGGCTCGTATAGAAGCTCTTATGCGTTCGCTGATTCAATATGGGGCTCTGCCTTCTCTGATAATCTTTATGGCTGTGGCACCTGGGATATTTGAGGAGCTATTTTTCCGAGGTGCTTTACAGCATCAGCTTGGGAGAATAATAAATCCTCATGGGGCTGTCTGGATTTCTGCTATAATTTTTAGCCTTATCCACTTCCAGGTATATGGCTTTGTACCGCGTGCGCTACTTGGAGCAGTAATGGGATACCTGACTTTGTGGAGTGGGCGGCTTTGGCCAGCTATATGGGCACACTTTCTCAATAATGCTTATGCGACGCTTGTCGCTTATCTCGGTATGCATGTATGGAATCACCCCGAGTGGCTTGAGTCAACTTATAAGCCTCCTATGCTCTTAGCACTTTTAGGTGCACTTATAGCCGGCGCAAGCGGTTATGCTGTTTATCGTCGCTTACATGCTTAGACGTGTCATTACAAGTATAGGAGGGCTATGTGTAGTAATAGGAGGACTTTTGATAGGAAGGTGGGGGTTTAGCATATTATGGGCGGTTGTGGGTTTTGTGCTTCTTTGTGAATGGCAGAAGGGAGAAAAAATGCCCTTGCCCATCTTTTTGGGCGTAATTCCTGTAGTAAGTCTTATCTGGATCAGTGGAGTAATTCCTTCCTTGTGGAGATTCACCCTAAGCATATTCATGATAGAAATGATGCTTTTTATAATTTTTATGGAACCTAAAAGAGATTTTTTATGGACCTATAGAGCGGTGTGGGGGCTTGTATTTTTGGGAGTGGGGTGGGGGAGCTTATTATGGATTTTTTTCCCTGATTATGTGTGGTGGAAAGTTCTTGCTTTTCTTTCGCTGGTGTGGGTAGCTGATACTGCGGCTTACTTTGGAGGTAAGATGTTGGGGAAGCATCCTATCTTGCCTCGTGTCAGTCCAAATAAAACTTGGGAGGGGTTTATAGGGGGTGCTTTAGCTACAAGTGCGTGGAGCATGTGGGCAGTGGAATGGGCAGGCGGTCCTACAGGAGTGTTTGCAGCTGTGGTAGGTTTGGCAGTGGCAGTCATAGGATTCTTTGGAGATGCCTGGCAGTCCGCATGGAAACGGCAATTAGGGCTAAAGGACTCAGGTGCCTTACTTCCAGGGCATGGAGGGGTCTGGGATCGCATAGATGCATTGCTTTG
>JANXCJ010000121.1 GCA_025060275.1 Bacteroidia bacterium
CGGCTTCTCGTCAGTCACCCCCTCCAGAGTGGATGGAGCAGCGTCTTTACATACCTCCTTACGAGGCTAAAGGCTATCAACTCAACTGGCAGGATACCAGTGGTGAAAGGTTTGTTTTGTATGGGGATAAAGTAGTGCGCAGTCGCCAGCAAGATACCCTCTTCTGGTATTTGGAGGGAAGTGTGAAGATCATTCACTTGGCACAAGGGGGGGATACTATACATACCCTTAAGTGCGAGAGAGGGAAAGTTTTCATAGAAAAGGGAATCTTTATAGCGGAGGAGAAGGTTAGGCTTATCACGGCTGATAGCCTTATGCTTGAAACAGACTACTTGGAGTGGGAGCAGGCTAGAAACCTTCTCACTGCGCCAGGATGGGTTCGTCTCCAGACCCCTCGGGAAAGGGTCTTCGGCGAAGGCTTGGAATATAATACCCAGAATCGGAATTACAAGATTCGCCGTACGCGGGGTACTTTTCAATCGCCTATGTTATGAGCTGGGGTATCCTCTTAGTGCTCGCTCTTGTACTCAGTGCATGGGCCTCGGGGAGTGAGATGGGGTGGATTAGTGCAAATCCGCTTCACTGGGAGAGTTGGCGGAGGCGCTACCCCTATCGCTGGCGCATAGGGCAATTTTTTCTCAAATATCCTCGTAGGCTCCTCATAACGCTACTTCTGGCAAATAATCTTGCACTTGTTCTATTTTCTACTGCGTTGAGTCACTTACTCTTTTCTCTCTTAGGAAGTAGGGTCTCTTCCGCAGGGCAATTCTGGATAGATACGCTATTAGGTACTTTAGTTCTTCTTGTTCTGGGAGAGTATCTTCCCAAGGTTCTCTTTCAAAAGTGGCAGTTGGCTATACTTCCTGCCGTAGTACCCTTTACGGCTGCGGCTTATGTTTTACTCTTTCCCTTTGTAGAGGGGGTATATGGATTTACTACTGTCTTATTCCGCATGTTGGGAATCAACGAGGTAGCCTTTCAAAAGCCCCTTTCAAGAGAGAGTGTAGCTACACTTGTTCAGACAAGCGAACCAGCATTCCAGAGAGTGATTGACAGAGCTTTAGCGCTGAGTGAGAAGCCTGTACGAGAGTTCATGGTACCCCGACGAGAGGTCGTAGGAATCAGCATAGATACGCCTATCAAAGAGCTATATGAGGTTTTTATCAATACAGAGCTTTCTCGCCTCCTCGTATATGAAAATACGCCTGATCGGGTGATAGGATACGTCTATGTGCGTTCTCTACTGCGCCATCCTCGTACAATTGCAGAAGTATTAGAGCCTGTTAGCTTTGTGCCTGAAAGCATGCCTGCTACTCGCTTATTAGAGGAGCTTATGCGAGAAAAACGCTCTATTGCCGTCGTACTGGATGCAAGAGGAGGCATGGCAGGCATAGTTACTACGGAAGATTTGGTGGAAGAGGTCTTTGGAGAAATACAAGATGAACATGACGAGCCGCAGTGGCTAGAAAAGGTGGAGGCTCCTAATATTTATGAATTTGACGCCCGAATAGAGATAGACTACCTTAATGAAAAGTATGGGTTAGGTCTGCCGACTGAAGGAGTAGTTACGCTTGGTGGCTTAGCCCTATCCTACTTAGGAAAGATTCCGCAGCGAAGTGCTACCTGGGAAGCCTACGGATTCCGTTGGCAGGTCATAGAGGCTACCCCCCAGCGAATCCTTACCCTTAGACTGGAAAGGTTATGAATGGATATAAAACACTAAATCCTACCGAGTTTGACCTGAAAAGTTGGCATCCCTACATGATTGGAAGTGTGGTTCCTCGTCCCATCGCTTGGGTAACTACCATAGATGGGCAAGGACGCCCCAATTTGGCTCCCTTTAGTTACTTCAACATATTTAGTAGCAAGCCCCCTATTGCGATTTTTTCCCCCAGTACAAGTGCCCGAACGGGTGACCTCAAGGATACCCATAAGAATCTGCTAGAAGTGCCTGAATGTGTCATTCACTTAGTACCTTATGCCTTAGCAGCTCGTATGAATATTACGACGGGCGAGTACGCCCGGGGAATAAATGAAATAGTCAAGGCAGGACTGAAAACTATCCCCTCAGAGGCGGTCAAACCGCCTCGCATAGCAGGTACTCCTGTCCAGATGGAAGCCCAGTTGCGTCAGATTATTTCATTGGGGGAGAACCCTGGAGCAGGGCAGTTAATGATTGTAGAAATAGTAAGACTGCATCTGGCGGAGGATATCTTAGATGAACAAGGACTCCCTGACCCTCGCAAGATGGATATTATAGCCCGATTGGGGGGGTTTTGGTATCTGCGAATACGACCGGAGAATCTCTTCTGGATGAAGCAGCCTAGAGACCCTAATGAAGTGATGAGTTGGGAGGACCTCCCTGCGGACATTCGTGAGAGCCCTATTCTCTCTGCAGCGGATATAGGACACCTTTTGGCAAATCCTCCTCAGGGGGGTGAAAGGCTGAGAAATAGCTCTCCACCAGCTAACTATATTGAAGTTCATAGGAAAATGAAAGCCCTACTCCCCCATGCCCCCCAGCAAGCATGGACCCTATATTTAGAAGCTCTAAGAGAGTAGATTTCTTAGAAATGCATACACCTCAATAATTCCAAACTTTTTTTGGTAAATGGAAATATTTGGAGAAAAGTGCCTTACCTTTGTACTGCTATGCGTATACTAAGGATTAGCCTAGGGATTTTGTTCTGGGCACTCTTTCTGCATGCCCAGCCAAGCGGGGAGTCCATGAGTGACCCCCATGACATTACAGCAGATTTATTTTCTTCTTCTACCATCACTCCTGATTATGAACTTTGGTCCTGGAGTGGCTATGACTCTACCCGCAATCGAACAAATGATCACGGAGTCTTTACAGGACTTACGGGCCCTGACGTCGTATGGAAGATTGTCTTGCCCGAGTGCTTAGATAGTCTGGATGTCCACTTTGCCATCAAGGATGATGGTTCAGGTACCTTTCCCTCTAATATTAGTATGATTATTTATAATCCACGAGTAGCAGAGGGGGTAGTTCTTCTCCAAAATTCATATGATGACTACATGGGACTCTGGACAGTATTTGCGGGTTCTCTCTGGCCATCAATTTATAATAATAATACATCCCATGGACCTGCTTCTGCTTATCTCGTAGGCACTGAACAGTCCCAAGTGTTGAGTGGGGGTACAGGAGCAGGTTATGGTCGTCCCCTAAGAGACTCCATTCGCTTAGCAGCGGGGGATACTATCTATCTCATCTTCTCACATAACAATGACGGCCCTGGGAGCATAGAGAGTTTATATGTAGAGGTAACAGCTATTAAGAAACTTCGCCCTCAACCAGTACCGCTTAATCTAGTTGTACTTCATTTCCCATCCCAGATGTGTTTAGGTACTCAGGACATTCAGGTTGAAGTTGGTGCGATTGATACATTGTTTGATGACAGGAGCCCATTTGGCTATATATTTGGCGGAGTGGATAACCTTGGAAGCACCTATGGTTTTGTTATTGGCGTAGGGGCCTTTTCATATACGGTTGGTTCAAGTTCCTTCTTATTTCTCAACACTGACCCTAGTGCTTTGAGCTTGGGATATTTTGATTACGTGGAAAAGTGGGCTGTGAGGGGAGTCTATAAGCATCCGCATTATCCTAATCATCCTTATTCTCCAGATGATCCGGATTGCCAAGACACTACTCTGACTTCTGATACAGTGTCTTATACTGTGCGAATCACGTTAGTGCCTGATCCTGCGATAGAAATTGACAATGATGGGGTACTGCATCAGGATGGGGCAACGGTCAGCTTAGTGGAGGGCAATCATGTGTTTGAGGCGCATGAGGAGCTGGGTATCAGTCAGAATCTTCTTACTTATGAGTGGTCGCTGGATGGTGGGCCTTGGACGGTAGCTCCCAGTATTAGTGTAAATCTTACGGCAGGGGCACATACTTTGGATTTGAGGGTAACTAATGACCCGGGTGTAGGTGCTTGTGATAGCACTATACAGATACTTTTGGATGTGACTACGCCTGTGAGGGGAGCTCAACTTCAGCCGGTTGTTGGTGTGAGGGAGGGGGTCCTTTCTCTCT
This sequence comes from Bacteroidia bacterium, assembly GCA_025060275.1. Classification (GTDB taxonomy): domain Bacteria; phylum Bacteroidota; class Bacteroidia; order SpSt-205; family SpSt-205; genus SpSt-205. Next base: position 4,064 of record JANXCJ010000121.1, read on the forward strand.
TCATTCCGGGTACTGGCAACTACACGGCACAGGTCTATGATCTTCAAGGTAGGCTTCTTCATCAGTTTAATGTGGAAGGGGGAGTTACTTATAGCATCCCGCTTTCTGTGAGGGGAGTGATTCTTCTGCGTGTGGAGGGGGAAGGGCAGGTGTTCTCTCAATCTTTACTTGTAGAGTAAGTGTGAGGAAAAGTCTTTTTGGTTGGGGGACTGGAGGGAAACCTCTAGTCCCCCTTTGCTTTTTCAGCTCGGGGAATGATAAGAAAGGAAGTCTTATGGCTGAGGCGGCTGGAGCGACTTACCCGTGATTCCAAACTTTTTTTGGAATTAGAAGTATTTGAGAAATCTTTTCTTACCTTTGCGGTGCTATGCGTATACTAAGGATTAGCTTAGGGATTTTGTGCGGGGCACTCTTTCTGCATGCCCAGCCAATCGGGGAGTCCATGAGTAACCCGTATGACATTACGTATTTGTTTAACAACCCCACCACTACTCCAGATTACTACATTTGGAGCTGGTCCGCGTTTGACTACACGATAGGGCGAACTAGTGATGAATCGGCGCTAACGGGGGTAAATGGCCCTGACTTGGTGTGGAAGATTGTACTGCCTGAGTGTATAGACAGCTTAGAGGTTCACTTTGCGTATGAAAACACTGTCGGAGGTAATTTTCCTAGCGTTATTGGCATGGTGATTTACAATCCGCGAAACGGTGAGATAATAGGGCTGTTGGAGAATTCCTATGACTCCAAGATGGATATGTGGGCAGCTAATACGGGGGCTGGTTGGGTATCAGAGGCGAATGGGTACCCTAGTGGTAATGGTAGGGGGCCAGGCTCAGCCTATATTACAGGTGTTGAGGTATCTGGGACTCTAACGGGGGGTACAGGTGGAGGGCTTGGAGCTCCTCTTCATGACTCCCTTCGTTTAGCAGCAGGAGATACTATCTATCTTATCTTTGTGAATTCAAATGATGGTGCTGGGGGATTTGACAACATATATGTGACGGTGCAGGCTTACAAGAGACTTCGTCCCCTTCCGCCTCCGCTGGATTTGAGGGTGATTCCTGATCCGTCCGCTATGTGCATGGGACAGGATCTTGTGATTTATGCTGTTGCCTTTGATACCTTAGGAGATAATAGACAGCCGGCTAATTATCGCTTTTATGCGATAGATACCTTTGCAGTTGATGGATGGTATGTGGATCCCTCTGGTTTTACTCTAATTTTTCTTGGGCCGCCGTACTTCTATCGTCTTAATAGTGATCCCATAGTTTTGAATGATGGGTACTTTTTGTATGGGGATAGATGGGTAGTGATGGGGATATATAAGCATCCTCATTATCCTAGCCATCCTTATGATCCACTTGATCCAGAGTGTGAAGATACCACTGATGTGTCTGATACGGTGCGTTACGTAGTGCCGATCACATTGAGGCCTGATCCAGCTATTCAGATTGGGAATGATCCTACCTTGTACCAAGATGGGGCTACGGTGACCTTGGTGGAGGGTACCCATGACTTTGTGGCGCATGAAGAGTTGGGTATCAATTCAAACCTTCTCACTTATGAGTGGTCGACGGACAATGGAGTTAATTGGACCTCAGGTCAAACTCTCAATTTGAATCTCACGGCAGCAGGCAGTCCCTATGAGTTAAGTCTAAGGGTAACCAATAATCCTGGGGTACCTGGCGTTCGATACTGTGATAGCACTATCCGGATAATCTTGGATGTAACTACGTTTGCCAGAGGTGCTCAACTTCAGCCGACTGTAAGGGTGAAGGAAGGGGTACTTTCTCTCTTCATTCCTGGTACGGGCAGCTATGTAGCTCAGGTATATGACCTTCAGGGTAGGCTTCTTTATCAATCTAATGTGGAGGGGGGTGTGACTTATGCTATACCGCTTTCTGTGAGGGGAGTGATTCTTCTGCGTGTGGAGGGGGAAGGGCAGGTGTTCTCTCAATC
>JANXCJ010000122.1 GCA_025060275.1 Bacteroidia bacterium
TGATGGGCGGCTTACGGCGCAGGAAGCCTCTAATCTCAATCTGATTGGGACGGAGCTGGTGGTGCTTTCGGCGTGTGAGACGGGTTTGGGTGAGGTGCGGGGGGAGGGGCTGTATGGCTTGCAGCGGGCGTTTCTGGAGGCAGGGGCGCAGCGGGTTATCACGACGCTCTGGCAGATAGACGATGAGGCGACTCGGGAGCTGATGGTGAGCTTTTATCAGAACTGGGTGAAGCGGAAGCGGCGGGAGGGTGTGGATGAAGTTTTCAATCGGACGCTACGGACTTTTCGGGATAAGTATCCGCAGCCGTACTACTGGGGCGCCTTCCTCGTGATGCAATAGTTATGCCACCTTTCAGCCTTTATCTCTTAGGAATAAAGACTCTCATGTACAAGCTTTGAAAGAATTCTTCAGCTACCTTCTGAAGCTGATAACTAGATATCTCCCCTATTTTATCTAACCATTCTCTAAAGTCAAAGGTTTTGCCTTTATCTAATAAGTACTTTCCCTCCACAAAGAGGCGATAGGATATACTTTCCCATGCAATTCCCTGTCTCCCTACGAAAGCTCTCTTGAGCTTAGATAACTTTGATGCAGAGACGTATGCATCAATCCACCGAACTAAGGCTTTAGCTATGACACTCTTGGCTTCCTTCCTCACTTCTGGGGTTAGTCCTGCGTATATTCCCCAAGTGCTGTAATCTATGTAGCCGTGGAAAAAGCTATACACTGAATAGCACCACCCGTACTTTTCACGCAGGAGAGAATTGAGATAACTGGACATTTGGGGTCCAGCTATCTCGTAGAGGATAAGCTGCAAGGGAAGGCTTTTACTCCAGTCATAGTTAGCGGGTCCTACTCCACCTATTACCAGATGTAGTTGGCTTGTATTTCTCTCTATGACTTCTTCGGAGGGCGGTGCCAGTCTTTCCTCCTGCACGCTGGAGGGTTGACAAGTAGAAGCAAGGGAGTTGAGCAATGAATTTGCCTTGATTGCGGATACCAGCACTTTCTCTGAAAAGGGTCCTGCTATAAGAAGTACTGCAGGGGTCTGGGCTAAATTTTCCCTATAATATTTTTGAAGGTCTCTTGAGCTTATTTCTCTCAGACTATGAGAGTAGCCAATGATAGGGTGCCTTAGCCCCCCTTCTGAAAAGATTTGCTCCTCAAAATGATCTAAAAGAGACTCCTCGGGAATATCCTCGTACATGGCTATTTCTTCTAAGATGACCTCACGCTCTCTCTCTACTTCTTTTTCGGGGAATATAGCTTCGTAGGCGAGCTCATAAAGCGTATGTAGGGCTTTAGATAGAGCTGAGGGAGGAATGCGCATTTCTATTCCGATTTTATCCTTAGTAGTAAAGGCATTCAACTCCCCGCCTGACCCTTCAACTTGTTGGAAAATCTGCCTTCTCTTATACCGCTTTGTGCCTTTGAAAAGAGTATGCTCTACAAAATGGAGAAGTCCTTCCTGTCCGGTAGGATCATGACGGCTTCCTCTATTCCACAGGAAGAGAATATAAGCACTGGTAGCAAAAGGACGAGGCAGAAACCATATACGCTCGTGAATCTGGATCACACTACAAAACTAAGGGAGTTGCATGGAGGTTTTTGCCAGAAAATTGTACCTTCCCTTCTATGGATAGAGAGACTCAACTTTGGGAGAAGGTAAAGGACTTTCCTGATGATCCTTTCTGGCCGCATGCTTTGGGAGTACAGCTTATGGGACAAAAACGGTGGGAAGAAGCAGAATCCGCATTTCAGGAAGCTCTGCGTAGAGATTCCCAGCATTTAGCCACTTACTATCAATTAGGCTTACTCTATGAGCAAACAGGGAGGGAAGCAGAAGCCATCAGGATTTTTAGAGAGGGTATGCACTTAGCGGAGGATTTACGAGACCTCCATCTACTCAAGGAATTTCGGTCTAAACTTGCCCTTTACCTAGGACTTGATGAGGCCTAAGTTACTACTTTTTATAGGAGGTATCCCTATATGGGCCCAGCAAAATGCCTTCGGACCCCGTTTGGGGCTCTCCTTTTACCAATACAGAACGCCTTACGCACAATTTTATGCCCGGGTAGGGGGTGAAGTGGGCGCCTTAGGAAACATAGGCGTATATCGGGGGCGTAAGCTATACTATAACTTCCTACCCGGCTTTGGTTACCTTCTTAGTCATTCTCTCCTCTTGCTGGATAGTAGCATTTACATTTCAGCTATCTCTGGTAGACCTCTTCCTAGTACAGCGAAAGCCCATACTTACACGCATTATCTTTATCTACAAGGCATCTGGGCAGTATCTTTTGAAAAGGAGGGTATATTCGTGGTTGGAGTCGGCCCTCAAGTTTTGTTTCTTTTAGGGCAGAGCCTCATGTTAGAGTATGAGACAGTTGACGGGCAGCCCATTCAGGAGTGGAATACAGTTTCCCTTTCGGAGGTTATGGAGGTGACCCCGAGATGGATAGCAAATCTCAGCCTTTATGCTCATTTACGCATCCGAGAAGGGAGGAGATGGAATGGATACCTGTATCTCCAGACTATACACCAGATAAAGTCCTACTTATGGCCTACGGGACTACTTTTAGGTATCTCATGGCTATGGAAAGCTCAGGAAGGGGAATGACCCTTCTTTCTCTGCGCATGCCTATCGCGGTCGCGCTCAGTCTTCTTCCGAAGGCTAGCCTGAAAGGCTGCACTAAGGTCTATGCCTGTCTGATTAGCTAGGCACACAAGAACAAAAAGTATGTCGGCAAACTCCTCTGCCAATGCCTGGAGAGAGTTGTCTTCACCGGGCTTAAACGACTGATCTCCATAGTGACGCGCCAGTAGGCGCGCCAACTCTCCTACCTCCTCCATAAGCAAAGCAGTATTCGTAAGCACACTGAAATATCCCTGCCCTACCTGTTGAATCCATCTATCTACCTCCGTCTGTAGGCTAGAAAGAGATAAGTCAGTCGCTTTCTCTGAGTCTATCATCATACCAATAAGAGAGCAGAAAAATCACCCCATAATTCTGCCAGCGCCTGAGAAGGCCTCCGGCTAAGTTATTGGCTCCATGCCAGAAACGCATGCCCAGCGTAAGATAGCCAGGTCCTAATAGGTAACCTGCGCCTATACCAACATTGAGAGAAACTTCTCCCCGCCGTACCTCACGGGTGCTACCCCGTCCGAACTGAACCTTGCGAGTTTCTATCTCGCCTGTGGTGAGATTCTTTTGCCAGTAACTCCCATAAACAATTAGGCTCGTAGAGGGACCCGCTTCTAAGAATAAAGCCTCAAATCTGCGTATCCATCGCCATACTCCATACACTCCCAAGTCGGTGCTCCATAAGTTATATTGGATCTCCTCATAGAGATTCTTTTCTTTTGAGCGTCGCTGTACAAATCCTATTTCACCTTGTACAGCCCACCATCCTTTTGGGGGAAGACCATATTGAAGAGCTAAGCCCCCATAGGCCCCTCCTCCCCAGTAAGAGCGGGAAAAAAGCTCTTCCTTATTCTCCTTCAAGTACTGCCCCCAGTTCACGCCTGCACGAGGCGCATACCATATTTGAGGTACTTTTTCCTGAGCCCACCCTGAGGTCAGGAATATACATCCTACCAGAATGCTTGCCCGCACCGCACAAAGGTAACTTGCATACTGATTCCATAAAACTCCCTTCCACTCACACAGGCTTCCTTCTCAAGCCATGCTACTTCGCCTTCCTATGTTCTTCTCTGCAGTCTGCACCTATTTAGATTAGATTTCTCCAGAATTCCTGTAATATCTCTACCACCCTGTCTGGATTATCCACGTGCACCCAGTGTCCGGCATTAGGTATTGTGAGAATGGAAGCCTTAGGGAAAAGTCTGTGAATCTCCCCTACATCAGTAGGTCTTATGTAAGGCGAGTACTCACCCTTCAAGAATAATGCAGGTCCTTCGTAGGGTATCCCCTCTACTTCCCTAAGCACTTCGGGGTAAGCCTTCACCAACACAGGCAAGTTCCACCTCCAATAAAAATCTCCTTGTGAGCTCCGGGCTAACCCTTTCATCAAAAACTGCCTAATATTTGGCTCTGGTATGAAAGGGATAAGTTGAGCTTCTACTTCCTCTCTACGAGTAACTCGCAGGTCTACTCGCATCAGGACGGAAAGAAGCCGCTCATGTCCCCCTTCATAGGCACGGGGGGCTATATCCACTATTACTACTGAATCTACGTTTTGAGGGGAATTCAAAGCCAAGTACATCACTGTTTTACCCCCCATGGAATGTCCAAGAAAATGGGCATGAGTAATTTTCTCTGAATCCATCAATTCTTTGATATCTTCTGTCATATCTGCATAAGTATGAGACTCAGCATGAGGAGAGTGTCCATGATTGCGTGCATCCACGAGATACGTGGTACCTGGTAAAGAGAGCTTTTTAGCGATAGTCCGCCAGTTGTCTAAACTTCCCAAAAATCCATGTAGGAAAATAAAGTTGGGACCTCCCGAGCCCAATTTCTCAAAATGCAACTGCACAAGTCAAAGTAAATGTACAGGAGTTAACTTTGGTGCATGCGATTAGGGCTTGTCGCAGATGCAGAGGTGCTCTCTTTTTCTCCTCTCTATTTTAGAAGAATATATGCCTTACCCTATGAGACCTATGTTCCCAGGGAGCTTGGAGAGATTCGTAAAGGCATTCAAGAGCGGCACTGGACAGGCTTTAATGTAACTACGCCCTTCAAGGAGAAGATTGTTCCTCTTTTAGATGAGCTTTCGCCTGTAGCAGAGGCTATTCAGGCTGTTAATACCGTAGTTATATCTCCAGATGGAAGGTGGAAAGGGCATAATACCGATTATCAGGCGGCTCTTTATCTTCTTGGAGAATTTGCAAATATTTACTTGCCTTGGCAAGCAGTCTTCATATTAGGCACAGGAGGAGCGGCTCGTGCGGTTGCCTTAGCTCACAAGGAGTTATTTCCTAACCTGCCCATTTTCTTCATAACTCGCTCACTTCAAAGGGATAAGCTTGCATTTCCGCATTCCTACCATTTATTAAGCTACGAAGAATGTCCTAACTACACCTTCCCAGAGCGCCCCATGATTGTTCAGGCCACTCCGGCGGGCATGTTTCCCCATGTGCTTAGTTTGCCTCCTTTCCCTATTTCTCGCATTCAAAAAGGATGGATAGTGTGGGACCTGATTTATAATCCTAGCCCTACCTATTTCTTACAACTCAGTTACAAGCAGGGGGCCTCCATAGAAACAGGCTTCCTCTTCTTTCGCAAGCAGGCAGAATGTAGCCTTCAGTTATGGACAGAAACGTGGTGCACAATCCATTCAAAGACTGATTAGACAAAAAATGGAAAATCGCGCCTACAGAAGTGCCATTTTCTATCTACGGAGTCGCCTCAGTAAGACAGAGATAAGATTAATAACCAAGTGGGGCTTGATAGTGGCAGTCCTTACCTTGCTTTATTGGCCCCTTACGTTGCGCCCAAGACACAGAATCCGAAACGCCGTCTCCCTACAAGAATGTGCCGCTGACCCTTACTGTGCCCCGAATCTCAGCATCATAAAACTCCGCCTAATAGTAGCTAATCCAGATACACCTTCCTATTTTGATCCCGTTTATCGTTTCCTAAGGGGGGAAGGATATCAACCTGATTTTCGTCTGCCCGGTTATGGGATAGTATATGGGTTTTTCTACATGATAAGCAAGAGTAGATTCTGGGCTTTTTGGGGTACAGCAATTTTTCAGTTTTGCATGTGGTGTTTAGCCTTAGCGCTATGGCTGACAGAGGCGGAAAAAAGAGGAGTACCGAAGACTTTCATATATATCATAACTGTCCTCATATGTTTCTCTCCTATTGCATTTTACACAAGGGCTCTACTCACGGAAGCCTTGAGTGTGAGCATGGGGCTACTCGCTCTTTATGCTCTTTATAAGCGTCACTATGTATGTGCAGGGATAGCTGTAGGATGGGCATTTTTTATGCGACCCGTTTTAGGGGTATGGTTACTACCAGGAACACTATGGATTATATATAGAGAGCGTCCCTT
>JANXCJ010000123.1 GCA_025060275.1 Bacteroidia bacterium
TCTTAGATGGCGCTCATAACTACTCTGCTTTCTTGGCCCTTCGGCAAACTCTAAAAGAGGCCCCTCTGCCCATAGAGGGGTTGGTAATAGGCTTTTCTAAGGAAAAGGATGTGAGAAATTCCCTACAAGTTTTGTTGCCCTGGCATGGGCCCGTGTTTTTCACGCAGGCTTCTACTTCTCGTGCTATGGAAAGCAAAGTGCTAAAACAAATCGCCCGAGAGGTGGGATTAGAAGGCGAATCATACCCTAATGTTCAAGAGGCTATAAAAGCAGCCCTCGCAAGTTCTAAAAACTTTTTAGTTACCGGGAGCATATTTGTAGTAGCAGAAGCCTTAAGAGCACTGAGGGCAGTAACCGAGTAAAAGCATCTTTTCTACCCGAGTGTCCCAGGGACTAGCCAACTGAATAATTTCTGGAGAGAGACAAATCCCTTTGCTACAGCGCTGGCAGAAGAAGTGAGCATGTGAAGGCTTCTCAGCTTGACACAAGACATACAACGCATTTCGTCCTGGGAGATAAACCCGATAAACCAACCCCGCTTTCTGTAATGCTATCAGATTGCGATATGTAGTAACTCTGTCTAAGCGGGTCTCCTTGAGAATTTCTGCGTGTGTTTTGGGTCCTTTTTGTAATGCTTGTATGATACATTTGCGAGGCGTAGTGCAGCGGAGCCCCTGGTGCTGTAGTTTTTCTTTGATAGGGTCTTTCATAGCGGCTTGACAGGAAGACTCACATCCAGGTCTGTGCTTCCTCTTTCGAGTCCGTAATTTTTATCGTTAGGGTTTAGGTAATGACGCAGAATGAGTCGTACACTTCCCTGGTGAAGTGTAGCAGTGCTTTGGCGCCATGTACCCTTTCCCCCCACAGGTCTTCCTAAATCATCTGAGTCAGTAGGTTCTATCGTAGCGAGGGTTTCGGGGTTAGGAAGTAAGAAGAGCCTATGTGTATTCTTTTGCTGCTCAAAGATAATGCCGGTTAAGTCAGAGATAGGATTTCCGCTCTCATTTAGGACACGAACAAAATAATTATATGTACGATCAGGAGAGGGCTTTAGCGTATCTACAGAAGGAAGCCTTCCGCCCGGTCCATCAGGGTCTTTATATCGTCCCTTTATTGTATCTCTACCTTCTACCAAATAAACCTCTATGGTAGTTACGCCGGCGTGACCCATGTCGCTGTGTCCATCTCTCTTTTCTCTCTTACAGGCTAAAGTAAGAATTATTCCCAAGAATACCACGCCCCATAGACTACCTCTCATGCTACAAAGCTACAATTTTATCCACTTACTCAAGATGATTAGCCGCCCTTCCTTACGAACTCTGATAAGGCCTAGATAGCCTCTACACCTTTCCACTACGGTAGGTAAGATTGATACCTCAAGCTAAGAATGCTCTGAGATTGCCTTATGCTTATTACTTCCACTCGCTTTCGCTCCGCTTAGTTCTGCTACTTTTGAGTTCTAAAATTCGTACCCCACTGCATCTCACTTTTGAGATTTTCTTTTCTATGGTTTTTGCGGTGCTTTGAGGTGAGCTTTGTAGAGTGGAGAAAGATTCCGTCCGGGTAATATACCTGACTCTCAAGGGAGAGTCTGGCTCATGAAAGTCTTAATCCCGAAGTTTGGTCTCTTTTGGGATGATAAAGCTTTTGGGAATGAAGGCGCGAGTCTGAGGAAGCACAATTCTCTCCGTGCGCTGAGGGTAAATCTTTAGGCATAAGGGTATATCCAAATGGAAGGACCCACAGATACACTCAGTCCATTTCCTACGAAAACACCCTTTTTTCCTCTCTTTTCTGTAGCCTTATATCATCTGCTGTCAGCGTATTTCAAGCAGAAACTAAATGAAGAGTTTCTTGGTAAGTTTTTTGCCTCTATGCCTTCCTCAAAAGAGGAAGGAGCCTACCCTGATATCCTGCTGGCGCGCTTTTAGAGAGAGGAGATGGACACGATTGTTATCTTGCTCTTTTATATATCGGCACACTGGAGCAGGCTTCACCATAGAAGATAGAATAGGCAAGAGGTTGTAATCTTCGAAAAAATTCTGTCATAACAGTGGGAGAAATGGAGGAGCAGCCCTTTATCAGAACTTTACTGTCGCGAAATTGTTGCCAGTCTAATTTTTCTAGCGCATGAAGCTGATACATTTCCTTGAGCTGGGTTGGAGTAGTAACCGCATAGAAAACAGCATGAGGGGCTAAGTACATGCCTGCTAAAAGATACGCCCAGGGAGGAATAATAGCCTCTGTGCTTACATATATGGCTACGGCTGCCCCATCAAATTCAGCCCAGTTGTAGTCTTTCAGAGCAGCCCGAAAGGTTTTCTCACGAAGGAGTAAGCCTTCCTCTAAGAATTGTGCAAGGTCTAAGGCTTTGAGGGGAGGGGGAGAAAGAATGCCCTCTAAATCTATGGTTTTCAACCCCGCCTTTGCTACGCGATTGACGGGGATTTCCATAGGGCGGACAGTCGGATTCGAACCGACGACCTTCTGAGCCACAGTCAGACGCTCTAACCAACTGAGCTATGCCCGCCGCTGTATGCAAATATAGTAAGTTTTACTTGTTTATTAGGGTGCTTTTTACTTGCTGGGGAGGCTGGGAGTATTGAAGAAGCATATCATCTCTCTCGCTAAGGCGCGTAGGTTAGTTCTCAGGAAAGATACTTAGCGCCCTCCAGACCCTACTACTATGACTTTCTGGCGAATCCTGCTTTCTTGTTCATAAAGGTAGTATATGCCGGGCTGTAGAGAGAGATATAGCGTATGCTTGCCTTCTGGTAGGCGGTAGTACTCTACTATTCTTCCCTTTGCATCTGTCATCTGAAATGTTCCTTGCTTTCCCGAGCTTATCTCCACTGTTAGGATACCGGTGGTAGGATTAGGGTATATTCTCCAAAAGGGCTGGGCTGAAATATTTTCTTGGCTTGTAGGGAGAGTGGGATTAAGCTTCATGCAGAATGCTTCCCATAGACCCCCTCCATATGCTGGCTGAAAAGCCGCTGTTGTAACAGGATAGTCAGAGGAATAAGTGTAGCCAGTTACGTATATGCTATAGAATTCATCTATAACTATGCCCAGTCCTGCCTCCCAATCTGTTCCTCCTACGTAGGTAGAATACAACACGCTACCTCCAGCTGTATCTATTACAGTAATTAGGACTCCTACCTCACCTGTATGGAAAGCCCCTGGCGTTACGGGGTAATCAAGAGAGTAGGTAGTCCCTGTGACGCAGACTCTCCCTATTTTATCTATTGCTAAATCCTGCACTTCGTCCCATCCACTCCCCCCTAAATATGTAGAGTATATCAGACTATTGTCCTCTAAACTAAGCTTCGCTACGAAAGCATCTGCATAACCCCCTTTATGCGTCTCTTGGAAAGTGCCCATAGTAACAGGAAAATCCATGGAGGTTGTGTAGCCGGCTACATATACTTCAAACTTTTGATTCACGGCTAACTTACCTCCTCTATCTTCCTCTGAGCCTCCAATATAGGTAGAGTATAGAAGAGCGTCTCCATTTGGGCTAAGCTTTGCAACAAAAACATCCCAGCTACCTGCGTTTATCATCTGAAATGCCCCCTCAGTCACAGGATAATCCGCAGAAAGGGTAGAGCCCCCTATGTAAGCTTGACCAAAACTGTCTATGTCTATAGCATGTCCTTCATCATAATCACTGCCTCCGATGTAGGTAGAATACACAAGGTTAGTCCCGTCTGCATTCAGCTTTGTAACGAATACGTCCCAACTTCGTCCTATCTGTACTGTTTGGAAGGCGCCTGCTGTAACAGGATAATCAGGGGATGCTGTTCTGCCCGTTACATATGCCTGCCCCGATATATCCACGGCTATGCTATATCCCTCATCCCAATCTACTCCTCCCAGATAAGTGGAATACAATAGAGCCTTTCCATCGGCTGAGAACTTTGCAACGAAAACATCCCGCCACTGAGCTTTTGTTTTTTGGAAGGCTGTGGATGAAATAGGAAAGTTAGGAGAATCCGTCCAGCCTGTTATGTAAGCGTGTCCATTCTTATCTACCACGATAGCTCGCCCTTGATCTTCTCCTATCCCACCGATGAAGGTGGAATAGACTAGTTCCTTGCCCTCTACATCTAGCTTTGTAATAAAGGCATCCCACTTTCCTCCACCATAGACTGTTTGGAATCCCCCCACAGAAGTATCGTAGTCGGCGGAAAAGGTGCTACCTACTATGTAGGCGTATCCTGAGTCATTTACTGCTATATCATGCGCTGTCTCCTCCCTACTACCTCCTAAGTAAGTGGAATACACCAAGGGGTCTATTATCAAGGGCTGCTGGGGGTCATACTTTCCTACAGCTATCTGATAAACATTCCCTGAGGCTATAAAACAGCTTTCTACACAATGCTTCGCTTGGTAAGTCCGAAGGTCGCATAGCTCTATCTCCCCTAGAGAGGTAGTAAGGATCAACCTTTTTCCCTGAATCTCTACTTTTTCTGCCCCGTGTATGCGAAAGCGTATCTGAGAAGGGTCTGCTCCAGGGGCAACCCAATAGTCATATCGCAAGCCTCCCTGGTCTACATAGTAGCGAATAGAAATGCCCGGGTATATCTCCCTGATCCAGACTTCTTCATAAAGTCCCACAGAACTTACATAGTTAGAGGGATTATCCCCGTAGAAGTAATTATAATACCCTGCTCGTTTCTTCAATCCTTCTGCATGTGGATGGAGATTTGAGGCTTCAAATTGTATGCGTAGCCGATGTCCTATGAGGAGGGTATTGGCTGTTTCTATACTCTCTCGCTGTGAAGGAGGTATTGTAGGAGACAAGGGCAAAAGGGGACGCACTGCTTGTTGGAGGGTTAGGTTTAGCCCCTGCGAGGTAACCCATGCATACATTCCCTTGCTGACATACAAGTACAGTACTTCTGGTACCCACTGTCCTTTATTTTCTATGAAGAACCCCTGGCTTGAAGCCATATCTTTCGCTATAATCTGACCTCCCAGAGAAATTGTCCAAGTGAAAACGATCACATGGTACCTCTGCTTTATGAAGAAGCTCATATAAACTGGCAAGTTTATGAAAGTTATGTACATACCCAAGATCAGAGTGGGGTGGAGGGTTAAGTAAGAGGGTATAAGGAAGCCTAACGCACTCTTGGGTAGAGCTATTTTGTTTTGTGAGCGTCTAAAAGTTTGTGCTGAGTAGAAAGAGATATATTCATTTACCTTTGAGGGGGATGTCTCGTTTCACCTGGCATATCGCTACTGTGGGGGGCATACCCATTTACATTCACTGGAGCTTTTGGATATTGATAATATGGATAGTGCTTAGTGGCTTTCTTTCACCCAGATTTAGTATTGAATTTCTTTCATGGCGGATGCTTCTAATGGGGGGGCTTGTTGTTAGTGTAATTCTTCATGAGCTTGGGCATGCTTTGGCGGCTCGTGCATATAATATCCCAACTCGGGATATTACTATGTATCCTTTTGGGGGGGTAGCTTCCCTTGCGAGGATTCCTGATAAGCCTATTCAGGAGCTTGTAGTAGCCCTTGCGGGTCCTCTAGTCAATTTTATCCTTATAGGGATCATGGGGTCTGTTTTGTGGCTAACTGGTCTGCCGCTTGTATTTTCTATTGAGATGCTTACTTATGGGAGATTAGGACTGCCTTTAGTAGGAGAATGGCTTTATAACATGATAGGTATGAATGGGATTTTGGCGATCTTTAATCTCCTGCCAGCTTTTCCGATGGATGGGGGGCGGGTGTTGAGGGCACTTTTAGCGATAAAGTTGCCTTATACTAAGGCTACAAGGATAGCGGCCACTGTAGGACAAGGTTTTGCCGTGCTTTTTATTCTAGTGGGCATATACGGAAATCCCATGCTGATTTTAGTAGGTTTCTTTGTATTCGTAGCAGCAGCCCAGGAGAGAGAGCATGTAGAAAAAAGGCACGCTATGCAGGGCTTTACGGTGTCAGATGCGCTCATGAAAGATTTTCCTATCCTCTCTGTAAATCAGAGC
>JANXCJ010000124.1 GCA_025060275.1 Bacteroidia bacterium
GCTTCGCAAACAGAAATACAAGCTGAGTATCTCTTCGGCTTCATTAGAGAAGTGGACGGGAGCCCTTTTGCGCTATGCGGGACCTGCCGTCCTCCAGAATATTATAGGAATGGCGGGCTGGCTTGTATTTTTTCTTCTGATTGAGAGGAGAGGGGCTATAGCCTTAGCTGCTGCAAATGTGATTCGGAGCATATATAGCTTCTGTATGTTACCCACGTGGGCTCTGGCTACGGCAGTTGGAACGTTAGTAGGATACTTCTGGGGAGCTAGGCAACCTGCCTCTCTCCTCGCTGCCTTTCGCCGCACCTGGATAATTAGTCAGAGTATTGGCACTGGCACTGCCTTTTTCTTAGCCCTTCTTTCTCGGGAGATTGTAGGGCTTTTTACAAGGGATGCGGTAGTGGCACAAGAAGCCCAAGAAGGGCTATACCTCATTGCGATTTCGCTAGTTCTCATGCCTGCTTCGGCGCTTCTGCTTTCAGCCGTCGTAGCTGTGGGGAAGGTAGTCACCGCCTTCATAGTAGAGGTAGTAGTTATCTTAGCTTATATTGGCTATGCTTTTTGGATGCACACAAGAGGAGTGAAACTACTCTGGATGTGGACAGCTGAATGGGTATATTGGATCCCCTCGGCTATAATTTTGGGACTTATCTTTATGCATAGGCTAAGCTCCTTAGCGCACAAGTGCTACACCATAAGAGATGTCTCATAACGAGATTTTTATAGCCTGCTATTCGCTTTAGACATCCACCACCAAATATTTACTAAGAATTATCCTTCCTAAGGAGAGACTGCCAATAACCATAGGCAAAGTAAAGTCCTATCCCTAAGCCCGTCCAAAGCCCCAATCTAATCCAGTTATTCACTCCGAGTTCTACGATCAGGTAAAGCGCACTTAGGCAGCCTAAAACGGGTAACAGAGATAGATTGTAGCGTACGGTAAAGTAGCCTGCCACGGTCACCATGGCAAGCAGAACCCGATAACGCCATATCTCTCCCCCCTCCGAAAGGTTCCAGAGGGCTTTTAATCCCTCCGGTTCCATCTGCCAAGCTACGAAGAATCCCAATCCTACAAGTAAGAGAAAAAGCCACCGACCTGGGATATTTGGCACACGGAAGGTAGGGGCATACCCCTCAGGAGGACTATAGTGAAGATAGGCTACCCCAGCACTCACTACAGCAAAGGCTGTAAGCGTACCCATACTACTCATATCCACCACCGTCTGCATAGAGGAGAAAAAAAGAGGAACTCCCACCACCATCCCTGTGAGAAGCGTAGCAACATGAGGAGTTTGAAATCGCCTATGCACTCGTCCTAAAAAGGGAGGCAAAAGACCATCCCGACTCATTGCATACCATATGCGGGGCTGACCCAGTTGAAATACGAGCAGAACACTTGCTATGGCTATCACAGCACTCAGCGATACCACTGCAGAGAGGAAATTCCTAAGAGAATTAGATACAGGCAATTGCGTAAGCACATACGCTAAGGGGTCTGGAACTGCCAACTCTTTGTACGAAGCTAAACCTGTTAGGACTAGAGCTACTGCTATATAGAGCAAAGTGCAGAAGCCAAGGGACAAGAGAATGCCCAGAGGCAGGTCCCTTTTGGGATTGCGCGCTTCCTCAGCGGTGGTAGAGAGCGCATCAAATCCGATATATGCGAAAAATACCGCTCCTACCCCTTGCATCATACCTGAAAAACCCCTTGGCATAAAATCATGCCATCTCGCTGGTTGCACGAAAAAAGCCCCTACGGTGATCACCAGTAGGATAGCTCCTATTTTGAGGATTACCATCGTATTATTTGCTAAACGGCTCTCCTTTATCCCTACATAGGCTATTAGCGTAACCAGTGTAGTGATACCAAGGGCAGGCAGATTAGCTACTAAGGGAATTCCCAAGAGGCGAGGAGCTGCTTGCCACGCTTCGTAAGCTGCTCTCAAACTGGGGTCCCCTGTAGTAAGAAAGGCCTGCGCATCTCTCCAAAGAGAAAGGGGGTCCCGCCCCAAATAAAGAGGAAAAGAAATCCCCCAACTCTGTAGAAGCGATTGAAAATAGCTAGACCAAGAAATAGCCACAGCTATATTTCCCACAGCGTACTCCAATATGAGCATCCAGCCTACTATCCACGCTACCAGCTCACCAAATACCACATAAGCATAAGTGTAGGCACTGCCCGAGAGAGGGACACTAGAAGCCATTTCCGCATACGATAAAGCTGAAAGACCCGCTACAATCGCTCCAATCACAAAGACAATCACAATAGAGCTACCTGCCTTAGCAGCTGCTTCTCCTATCGTACTGAAGATTCCCGCACCAATTATAGCTGCTATGCCGATAGCCGTAAGGTCTATTACGGAGAGCACACGCTTAAGACCCCCTCGTGCTTCTCCTTTAGGAAGGGGCTTCTTTCTCAAAAAGCTATATCCCATATAGCCCTTTCTCAACCCCTCTTGGCTATAGGCACATAATCTCGCACAGGGGGACCCTTGTATATCTGGCGAGGACGTACGATAGGTTCATTCGCCTTTCGCATTTCCCACCACTGAGCAAGCCACCCTGCCAACCGTCCAAAAGCAAACATCACTGTAAACATCTCTACAGGTATCCCAATAGCCCTATAAATGATACCCGAATAAAAATCCACATTCGGATAAAGACGACGCTCAATAAAATAAGGATCACTGAGAGCGACTTCTTCTAACTTCTTAGCAATATCCAGCACAGGGTCATGAATACCCAATACGTTTAGGACCTGATCAGCAGCTTGTTTGATGATCTTTGCCCGTGGGTCAAAGTTTTTATATACTCGGTGCCCAAAGCCCATCAGACGAAAAGGGTCGTTCTTATCTTTTGCTTTATCTATCCATTTTTGGATATTACACCCATCTGCTCGGATCATTTCTAGCATTTCTATCACCTCCTGATTGGCTCCTCCATGTAGCGGTCCCCACAAAGCACATATACCCGCAGAAATAGAGGCATAAATATTCGCCAATGAAGAACCCACCGTACGTACTGTGCTAGTGGAGCAATTCTGCTCATGATCCGCATGAAGAATAAGCAGCTTATTCAGCGCATCCACTACATGAGGATCTGGCTCATAATCATACGTTGGCATACCAAACATCATATACAGGAAATTATCCACATACCCTCGCTCATTTCGGGGATATATGTAGGGATGCCCTCGTCTCTTCTTGTATATCCATGCTATGAGAGTAGGTACCTTCGCAAGCAGACGAATCATATTCCGCTCTATAACTTCATCTGGCGCATAGGGGTCCAAAGACTCAGGATAGAAAGAAGACAAAGAACAAACCACTGAAGCTAATATGCCCATCGGATGCGCAGAAGAAGGAAAGCCATCAAAGAATTTCTTGATATCCTCATGGATAAGTGTACGTTCCTTGATACGCCCCTCAAAAGTCTCTAACTGCAAACGCGTAGGTAACTCCCCATAAATAAGAAGATATGCTACCTCTAAGTAGCTTGAGAATTCGGCTAACTGCTCTATGGGATATCCCCTATAGCGCAATATGCCTTGTTCTCCATCAATAAAGGTGATATGACTAATAGTGGAGCCTGTATTCTTGTACCCTACATCTAAGGTGATGTACCCTGTGCGGTCTCGCAGCTTAGAGATATCTAAGGCTTTCTCACCTTCACTACCTATTACTATATCTATCTCATAAGTTACATCGTCAATATGTAAAAGGGCTTTCTCCATGCAGCTAAAATACAGACAAAATATCTTTGGTGATATGCAAGGGATTGTCATAACAGGTATCCACACAGAAGTGGGTAAGACATGGGTAGCCACCGCATTAGCAGCAGGAATGAGCTGGACCTACTGGAAACCTATTCAGACAGGCACTCCTACTGACACAGAGAGAGTGATGAAATACGGCGTCTCCACCTTACCTGAGAGATACCGACTTATCATGCCTGCAGCCCCTCTTGTTGCCGCAGAGGCAGAGGGACGCACCATAGATTGGGAGTACCTCGCTGCTCCTCCTCCTGTAAATAATCTAATCATTGAAGGAGCAGGTGGTCTATTCGTACCCATAACTTATCATCACTTTCTGATAGACCTTTTTGTCCGCTGGAAACTCCCTGTGATCCTTGTAGTAAGGCCCTATTTAGGTGCCATGAACCATACCTGGCTTTCTATTCATGCTATGCGCGCTTATGGAATTCCTCTCTTAGGCATCATCCTGAATGGCACTACTGGAGACCCCAGTGAAAACTATTTCCGAAAAACCTTTTCTCTTCTGGCAGAGTTGCCCTGGGACCCCCAGGCAAACCCTCACACAACATTTGTTCAAAGCGGTCTGAATGAAAGCTTAAGCAGAGCCTTAGCTAATATATCATAAACCCCAAAGAGCGACTAATCCGCCCCCCATAGCTACCTTGAGAAGAAGACTTTGCACACGGTAGTTACCCCAAAATCGCATTCCCAATAGCAAAGGAATAAGACTGCCAACTCCTGCTATTATTAGATAAAGCCAAGGCCATTCCCCCCATAATACCTTTGCAGTAATCGCAGGCATAAAGGTAAGCATAATAAGAGCAGTCCAAAGCAATTTCAAAAGCATATTCCATGTAGCTGCTGAAAGCCGAGAAGGCAGTGAAGCTACCCCATAAACACAATCACCAGCTAAGTCCTCTGCGTCTTTTATTAGCTCTCGCACAAAATTGTACCCTATCGCCAAAGGAATCATCCAATCCACAGCATAACAGGTGCTTCCTGTAAGAAGCATCACTTCCCAAGGGATAATACCTGTCAGGCCAGCAATCAGGACATTACCTAACAAACCTGTTTTTTTCCCCCAGCGAGCATACCATGCTAAACCCCCAATCGCTAGTAAATGCAGAATAAAAATAGGCAGGGGGAGTAAAATAGCCATGCCTAAGCCTATTCCCCATACAAGCAGCACAGCACTTAGCAAGAGCCTACCTCCCACAACCGCTACCCATAGAGCCCTTGAAGGACGATTAATACGATCAATCGGCCTATCATACAGGTCATTAAGCCAATATCCCCCTGCTGCAATCGCAACCGTGCTTCCTATCATAAGGAACCACTGATAGCTTTTTTCACGGACATTTGGACTTTCTAGCATAAGAAAAAGCAGGGCAAACCCACTCGTGATGCTCATTAAGAAAAGATTGAGAGGACGAGACAAAACCAGTAAGCCTTTCAAACGCAGTAGAGCCCTCCTTAGGGACGAAACAGTCGGCGTATGGTCCGACTTTTTGAGCGCAAAATCCATACCCCCTGAGGCAGTTCCGATAGATTATTTATGGCTCCCAAATATCTACCCTCTATGCTCCAGGCTTCCAGTTCTGTGGATTGTACCTCCCTAGAAGTCGCGTCACTCAAAGCACTCGTAAATCTACTATTCCACTGATAGAAGTGATAGCGAAGAAAGTCCTCTACATCCCGCATGTAAATAGGATTTACGGATTGCTGAGTACCGTAAGGAACATGCCCTAAGCCTTGCCAAGAAAAAAGGGCGTGATAAAGTCCCTTTTCTGATGCCACAGAGTCTAAGTTGAATCCTCCCTCTACCTCTAAGAAGATAAAAGGCAAGTTACCCCTCCGGTAAGGCACTACTCCATCTCCTGTGCCATGCATTGCCACTACAGCTCTTAGTTTCGCTTGATCCACCCAAGCGGTACGAAGTATCCCACCTGACAAGGCAAAAGCCGCAGTAAAGCGGCTACTATACCCTAAATTTCCAGAATTGCCTTCTATGCCTCCTTGCGTGCGAAGGTAGGCTGTATCTGCTTCGGGTACCTGGGCCAATTCAGACAGACTCCACAAGAAAGCTGCATGCATAGCTGTAAAGGCACCCGCTGAGGAGCCGCCCACGTAAATCCGATTGGTATCTATTCCATAGGGATTGCCATCCACGATGACACTTTTCTTGAGATACC
>JANXCJ010000125.1 GCA_025060275.1 Bacteroidia bacterium
AAACCGTAGAGTAGTAGGTCCTGCTCTGAAGGGTGTACATGAAAGATGGGGGAATGACGAGGAGGAGATGATTAAGTTTATCCAGAATTCTCAGGCTTATATAAATGGAAACTTCAAAAATAGCGCATATGCTAAGAAATTATATGAGGAGTACAATAAAGCCGTGATGACGGCTTTCACGGGTCTTTCTAAGGAAGAAATAAAGGCTATTCTGGCTTACATAAAATCGGAGTCAGAGGCATTAGCTGCTGCTGGAGGAAGCGCACAATCTGATAAAGCGAGCGGTGGAAGTGCCATACCTCCACAAAAGGGGGGAGAGGTGAGTCCTATTCTCTGGGTGCTTACGATTGTGTTGGGAGTTATAGCGATCACTTTACTGATTGTTACTTCGGCGCTTTCAAAGCTGTTGCGTTCAGAAGCAGAGGTACCTTCTCCTTCATTGCAGGAAAGGATTCAACGGGTGTTAGCTTCTAAGAAGTTTATAGCGCTGTTGGTAGTGGGTGCTTTTATCTGGTGGGTAAGTGCTACTACGGTCAAAGCCCGATCTGTCGGGCTACATAAGGGCTATCAACCGATTCAGCCCATTGCTTTCTCTCATAAGACCCATGCAGGCGAATATAAGATTGCTTGTCAGTACTGTCATATTGGTGTGGAGAAAGGCAAATCTGCTACAATCCCCTCAACTAATATTTGTATGAATTGTCATAATTATATTCAGGAAGGCTCAAGGTATGGAAAAAAAGAAATAGCGAAAATTATTGAATCCTACGAGTCAAATAAGCCCATAGAGTGGGTGCGCGTACATAATCTTCCTGATTTAGTCTACTTCAATCATGCGCAGCATGTCAAGGTAGCAGGAATAGCCTGCCAAACCTGCCACGGACCCGTAGAGGAGATGGAAGAAGTGTATCAGTATAGTGACCTCAGTATGGGATGGTGTATAAATTGTCATCGTCAGACTAAAGTAGACCTCACAGCAAATCCTTATTATGCTCGCCTCCATGCTCACTTCAAGGAAAAAGAAGTTACTGTAGAGCAATTAGGGGGGTTAGAATGCTCTAAATGTCACTACTAATAAAAACACGATAAGGGTATGAGTGAAAACTCACGAGATATTCCTGTAGAAACCCTTTTTGAGGAAGGGTTTTCCACTAATAGGCGGGATTTTATCAAGTGGTGTGGTATAACTCTGAGTGCAGCAGTCCTTGCTGCCTGCGAAAAGTCTCCCGTCAAGTATGCTTTACCGTATGTGAAAAAGCCTGCAGAGGTACTACCTAGTGTGCCTGACTACTATGCCACTAGCTATTTTGATGGTCAATTATTTCATTCACTCTTGGTGAAAGTTAGGGATGGGCGTCCCATAAAAGTGGAGGGCAACTCTTCCTATCCTCTCACTGCTGGCGGGACTCATGCACGAGGTCAGGCTTCTATTTTGCCTCTATATGATCACACTCGTCTGCAAAAGCCTCTCATAAAAGGAGAACCTACCGATTGGGTTGCCATAAGCGACAGCCTCCTAAGCGAACTAAAAGCTCAGGATGCCCAGGGCAAACGAATTTATCTCATTACTCCTCCCCTAATCAGCCCAAGCCTAAGGAGTCTTATTGCAGACTGGCTTAAGCTTTTCAAGAATGCTTCTCACATCATCTATGAAGCGGAATCTTATGATGCCCTTCTGACCGCTCATGAACGCATATTTGGTCGTAGAGTCATACCTACTTATCGGTTTGATAGGTCTCGGGTGATAGTAGGCTTTAATGCCGACTTTTTGGGTACTTGGATAGACCCTACTGCCTTCTCATATCAATGGTCTCGTAATCGCGGCCTTTATGAAGGTAGGAAGGAAATGTCCCTTCATATTCAATTTGAGTCTATTCCTACCATCACAGGGCTAAGTGCTGACAGACGCGTAGCCGCTTCCCCTCAAGAAATCCGCCGAGCCATAGTAAGTCTATATAATCACTTAGCTGAGCTAGCGGCTAGCTCCCCCCTAAATGAAGAAAGATGGGATACTCCTCGGGGCGATATAGCATTTACAGCCCAGAGGCTGTGGGAAGCAAGGGGCAGCTCCCTTGTCGTAACTCGCTCTCATCATCCTGCCTTACAGGCGGTGGTAGCAGGTATAAATCTACTTCTGAATAATTATGGTAATACCCTCTTTGTTAATCCTGCATGCTACTTGCGAGAGGGAAGAGAGGAGGATTTTGAAAAGTTTCTATCGGAGGCTCAAGCTGGGCAGGTAGGTGCCGTGCTTTTTTATCAGGTAAATCCTGCTTATAACTATCCTGAGACTAAGAAAGTAGAAGAGGCCCTGAAAAGCATTCCCGTTACTGTCGCCATAAACACCCATAGGCATGAGACTGCGCATCTCTGCCAATATGTATTAGCTGAAAGTCACTATTTAGAGAGCTGGGGAGATGCGCAGCCTTATGAAGGACTTTACACGCTCCAGCAGCCTACCATAGCCCCGATTTTCTCTACACGCTCTTTCGCAGAGATGCTTTTAGGATGGTTGGGGCGTTCTGAGTCTCATCTGGAGTATCTCAGCTCTTATTGGGCTAAAGAGATTTTTCCCCTCTACAAGGAATATCTCAAAAAACAGGAAAAGGCTGAAACTCAGGCGTTTTGGGCTACTCAGGAGGAACCACTTCCTGTAGAGACACCAGAAAACTTCTGGCTACATGCATTAGAGCGGGGTGTGGTAGTGATGACGAGCACCCTACCTAATCAGCCTAAGCCTAACTGGAAGCCTGAGGAGTGGGTAACCCAATTACCTCCGCCTCAGGAGCCTTCGCTTACACTCTACCTTTATGAGAAGGTAAGTATAGGAGATGGTACGCATGCGGGTAATCCTTGGCTTCAGGAATTGCCGGATCCTATTTCCCGTGTGGCATGGGATAACTATGCAGTGATTTCTCCTGTCCTTGCTCGTGCTAAGGGTATAAAAACAAACGATGTTATTCGCATAAAGGCGGCTGAGTTATCTTTGGAGCTGCCTGTATATGTACTTCCGGGTACAGACCCTAATACTATTGGTGTAGCAGTGGGGTACGGTCGGGTAAGAGGTGGGCGTGCGGCGGTGGGCATCGGAAAAAATGCTTACCCTTTTTATAGGCGTCTATCCTCGGGCCATCGCACTTGTGTCGTACCAGAGATATCCATAGAAAAGACTGGCGAAACCTATGAACTGGCTCGCATCCAGCAGTGGGAAACTTATGTAGGGCGAGAATATGTGCGGGAAGCCTCCTTGGAAGCATACCAAAAAGACCCTAAGGCTGGTAACATGGAGGAGCCTCATCTAATCAGCTTATGGTGGAAGGAGCATCCTATGCCAGGGCATCGCTGGGGGATGGCGATTGACCTGACCACTTGCATAGGATGCGGAGCATGCGTAATAGCCTGTATAGCAGAAAATAACATTCCCGTTGTGGGGAGAGATGAGGTTCGGCGAGGAAGAGACATGCACTGGATTCGCATAGACCGCTACTTCACCTCTACTGCCAGCCATACTTCTCGTCCTGAGGAGTTCCCCGCTGCCCCGCCAGAGGATTTTCCTCGAGCATTTTTCCAACCTATATTGTGTCAGCACTGTGACCATGCTCCTTGTGAAACTGTATGCCCTGTTTTAGCCATAGCCCATAGTTCGGAAGGAATTAACCAGCAGGTATATAACCGATGTGTGGGGACACGGTACTGTGCCAACAACTGCCCCTATAAGGTGCGTCGCTTCAACTGGTTTGATTATACCAATGCGGAGAGGTGGGTATTCAATCCTGTTGATGAATTAGGGCGTATGGTCCTGAATCCAGATGTAACCGTGAGGGCTCGGGGGGTTATGGAAAAGTGCAGTTTCTGTGTCCAACGTATTCAGGCAGCTAAGTTAGAGGCAAAGAAAGCTCGTCGTTATCTTCAAGATGGTGATGTTAAGACAGCTTGTCAGCAAGCATGCCCTACTGGTGCCATTGTATTTGGAGATTTGAATGATCCAGACAGTCTCGTCTCTAAGCGCATGGCTGAGCCTCGCGGTTATTATGCCCTGCCTGAGCTTAATGTGCGCCCTTCCATACGATATTTGGTGAAGGTGCGCAATGATGAGATTCCACAAAAACAACAACATACCTGATTATGTTTGAGAGCCCGATTCGTGAGCCGCTTATCTTAGGTCGCAAGACCTACAGGCAGATAACAAAAGACTTAGTAGGTCCTATTTTAGGTCCTGCGAGCTGGAAGTGGTACCTAACCACGGGATTCACTGCAGCGGTCATGTTCGCAGGGTTTGCTGCGATTGCTTACACGATGTGGGTAGGGATTGGTACCTGGGGACTCAACAAGACTGTGGGATGGGCTTTTGATATCACGAACTTCGTTTTCTGGATTGGTATTGGGCACGCAGGTACGCTGATATCGGCTATTCTTTTGCTTTTCCGCCAGCGTTGGCGTATGGCAATCAACCGTGCTGCCGAAGCAATGACGATATTCGCAGTGATATGCGCAGGGCTCTTTCCTATTATTCATATGGGGCGTCCCTGGCTGGCCTTCTGGTTCCTGCCCTTGCCAAATACCCACGGCTCCTTGTGGGTGAATTATAACTCTCCTCTACTTTGGGATGTATTTGCGATTAGCACCTACTTTACCATATCCCTTCTCTTCTGGTACACAGGTCTCATACCGGACATTGCGATGGTAAGGGATAGAGCGAAGCCTGGAAGTTTTGCTCGTTGGGCTTATGGGATTCTCTCTTTCGGTTGGACTGGTACAGCCAAGCAGTGGCAGCGCTTTGAAGCAGTTTCTCTCGTTCTGGCGGGTCTTTCCACGCCTCTGGTACTCTCGGTCCACTCCATAGTGAGCTTTGACTTTGCTACCTCCATCTTACCTGGTTGGCATACCACCATATTCCCTCCTTACTTTGTTGCGGGGGCTATTTTTTCGGGCTTTGGCATGGTGCTTACGCTTATGATTATTACTCGTGAGGTACTCAATCTCAAGGACTACATTACCCTTGAGCACATAGACGCAATGGCGAAGGTAACCCTTGCCACGGGGATGATGGTGGGTTTTGCTTATGCTACCGAGTTCTTTATTGCGTGGTATTCGGGGTCCTATTGGGAGCGATACATCTTTCTCAATCGGGCATTTGGTCCTTACTGGTGGTCCTACTGGGCGATGGTAAGCTGTAATCTCTTTATACCACAAGTCTTCTGGTTCAAGAAACTCCGTAGAAGCCCCTGGTTTGTATTTGTGATCTCCATCTTTGTGAATATAGGGATGTGGTTTGAGCGTTTTGTGATAATTGTAACCTCTCTCCATAGGGATTTCTTGGCTTCTTCGTGGAGGATGTACGCGCCTACTTGGGTGGAAGTCACGATTTTAGTGGGAAGTTTTGGATTGTTTCTCACCCTGTATCTACTTTTTGCTCGTTATCTCCCTGTGATAGCAGCAGCTGAAACTAAGAGCATCCTCAAAACTTCAGGTGACCAATATGCGGGTCTTTCCTGGGAGGCTTATCAAGCGAAAAAGCGAGAAGGTACCTTCTCGCCTGTCTTACAACCTGCCATGAATCCCGAACCTTCTAACAATTCCTAATAAACTCTATGGCTAAGTACTTGATAGGCATATACGAAGATGAAGAGAAACTTCTGGTGGGGTTAGAAGCTCTTCAGAAGGCAGGAGTTCGTATCCATGAGGTTTGCACACCCTTCCCCGTGCATGGGCTAGATCAACTTCTTCATCTTAGAAAGTCAAGACTTCCTGATGCAGCCTTTATCTATGGTGCCTTGGGGACGCTAACCGCACTCACCTTGCAGATATATACCTACACTATAGATTGGCCTGTGAATATT
>JANXCJ010000126.1 GCA_025060275.1 Bacteroidia bacterium
TATCACCTACACAGATTCGTCTCACCGCCTCGCCTGCAAGAGCCATTACTTGGAGAAAAAGCCCTTTCCGCCTCATTGAAGAAAAAAACTCAAGAGAATTTTCAAGCTTCAAAACTACCCATATATCAAGACAGGCTGTGCATTCAACTTTCCTCTTTGATACATGGCACTGGGTACGATATGGGAGCCAAGATTCACCCCTTAGACGAGGGAGATTCGGAGACTTATGGGGTTCCAGCCCTGATAAAATATACAGGATATGCGGTGAAAAGATAGAGGAATATTCCTTGCCTCCCTTCCTTGCTGCATCCCATATAAAGCTTACTGCAGAAGAAAATAATGGAGTATGGGTAGTAGTAGGCAAACAAGTAGGCCTTCTCAATGAAAAATGGCATAAAGGTATTCTCCCCCTGAGCGTGCAGGAGATATATGAGGATCCCCAGGAAGGATTCTGGGGCTGGATACCTTGGGGAGAGGAGCTTTTATGGCAAACTTCTATTGAGTCTCGCATACTCCAAATCCCAGGAACACGACTTCTACCTATCGGCTTCATGGAGAACGCCCATGTCTTACTTGTAGAGAATGCAGAGACACAAGCCCTCTGCCTCTTAGGAGGGGACTCTATACAATTCCTCTACAGTGAAATACCTCTATGGAGAAACCCGCAAACTGTGGTAACGACAGGGGATGCTAGGACACCTGCATGGGTATCAGACCAAGGTAGCTTCTTTGGTGAAAAAGGCAAGTTTTACAAAATGGGCCCACCCCCACCCTTGAAGTTTTGCAAGATTGCTATGGACACTACCCATATCCTATGGGGGATAACTTCTGACCTCTCTATATGGTACCTCGCCCCTTGGCAAGGAGAATGGAAAGAATTCCTTACGCTGAAAGAAAAACCTCTCACTTCCCCTCCAGGACTATGTAGAGGAAGCATGGGAGAAATATGGGTCTCTTATACACTTGCGCCAAGGGACAATTTTCTAATAGGCATACATCCCCTTCTGTATGAGAATATCCCTCTGCCTTTTCCAGGAAAAGAACTGGCAGACTTTACCTATGCAGGAGGATACTTATGGGCTTTGCAGAAAGGCGGTATTCTGTGGCGCGGCAAGGATGATAAATGGCAGAAGCTAAGATTACCCAAGCCTATCTCACAAACAGCCTTCTTCTGGGATACGCTCAAAAAGCAACTCTGGATAGGAAGCACAGCACATCTGCTTCTCTGGGATGCTACTACAGACTCTTACACTGAATATCCTCTGGATAGTATAAGTCTCATCACACAAGATAATAAGGGCAGACACTGGCTCCTACGCAAAGGAAAACTCTACTGCGAAAATGTGCCCTTTCTGATTGTATCTGACTCCCTGAACTTTGTAGGACCGAAGTATAACGGCCTATGGCTTGCCTCAGATAGCACCATCTACATATGGATAGAGGATGAAAACAAAGTATACAAGCACAAAATGCGCAACAAGCTATTCACTCCTCTCGGAGTAAGCAGTAATGGTTATCTCTGGCTTCGCTCTAAAACTTACCCTAGCGTCATATGTCTAGAGCAGGAAATAGAAAACCCAGAGAAAATACAATTAGCGTTTGGTTCAGTCACACCTAATCCAAAAACAAAAAAGCCTACAAAGATAGAGGGACGTGAATTAGGTGAGAGTCAGGGCGTCCCTGGTAGATCTAACTGTTTAGGCCTAGTGGCACGAGAGAATATCTACTGGCAAACGCAAGACAATGAGGTATATAGCTATAAAACAAAAGAGATAGATGCAGCAATTATGTCCACTTCTTGGACACATAGTAAATATACCTACCATCCTAAACCAAAATATAAGAGAATTTTACTAGCTAAAAGGCTTATAGATGCTGAAATAGGTACATATAAGGGAAGAGAAGGAGAAATCTTCCGAAGCGATAGCGGCTTAATATTTTGGCCCGAGGGGAGGGCATATATACCCCCCTATCCGCCCCGTCTATATGCTAAATGGAAAGAAGAAACTCCCATATTAGACATAGAACCCTATCTTCAGCGTCCCGTTTCAATAGGGGGTGCCTCATTAGAAGAAGTTGAAGAACTCGTGAAGGAGAATCGCCTTGCTCCCACTATAGATTTCTTAGGTTCAGGTAGGTGGCCCACACCCACTTTTGCTCCATTTGAAGCTTCCTTCTGGATGCGAGAATTAACCTTTGAATTTATTCCAGTGGGAGCTCAGCTATATACACCCTCAATTGAGTACCAGTATCGTCTATTAGGAGCTTCCGATACGTGGCAGTCCATTTCTTCTGAGAATAAGGCTTTTTTCTTTCAACTACCTGATGGCAGCTACACTCTGGAAGTACGCTATAGAGTCATGGGGGGAGGTTGGAGCCCCACACAGCGATGGAGTTTTCGAGTTAGGCCTCCTTTTTGGCAGACTCCCTTAGCTTACATAATTTATCTAGGATTAGCCATAGGTGGCATAGCCTTATATGTGCGCTATAGGCTACGATCTCTCCGCAAAAGAGCAGAGATGCTTCAAAGAGAGGTAGATAGAGCTACCACCACCATCCGCTCGCAAAATGAGGCGCTTCAAAAAGCTTATGAGGAACTTAGGGAGCAGAAAGAAATTATAGAAGGACAAAAACAAGACCTAATAGACAGCCTTTTGTACGCTCAACGGATTCAGGCAGCTCTTCTGCCCCGCCGCTCAGTGTTAGAGAAACTCTTTCCAGAAAGCTTTATACTTTTTCAACCAAAAGATATCGTAAGTGGAGACATTTACTGGTTTTATATCCCCCCTCAGCAAATCAATCCTCCTGCAGAGTTTTATTTACTAGTAGCTGACTGTACGGGGCACGGAGTGCCCGGAGCCTTTGTTAGCCTTCTTACCCTAGCAATCGTAGAAAGAGTAGTAGGAGAAGGCAGAGTGAAAATTCCTGGAGAGATACTTGAAGAGGTTTCTAAGCAAATCGCTCACCTTCTCAATCCTGAAGGAGAACAAGCTATAAAGGATGGATTTGAGGGGGTATTATGCCATTTCAAATATCAGGAGGGAGAGTGGCATCTGAGCTATGCAGCTGCACGAAGGCCTTTCTGGATCGTAAGAGAGGGCGAAGTAATGGAATTTCCAAAGGACCCTCGCCCTGTGGGACTTAGTGAGATTCCTATCCTTCGCAGCACCTCCTTCACCACCCGCCATACAGAACTCAAAGAAGGTGATTGGATTTACTTTAGCTCAGATGGCTACTCAGACCAATTAGGAGGACCCGCAGGGAAAAGATTCGGGACTAAACGATTCCGAGAGCTTGTACAGCGCATCTCACTCCTCTCCGCTCCACAACAAGAAAAAGCTTTACGAGAGGAACTAGAAAGATGGCGCAAGTCCTCAACTATCAACATCCAAGAATATCCTCAAGTAGACGATGTATTGGTAGTAGGACTAAAAGTAGAGGAGATAAAGCCAGACTCTACGGGAACTTAGTTTAGAGAAAACCACAAAATCCCAATATCAGAATCTCCAGCAGGGAGCTCATTATAAGCTATAACGCGGGAAAAGAGCTCTTTTAAGCCAATACAAAATGACTCCTTTATGGAGGCCCATACCCGCTGCAACTGCAGCGAAATATAGCCCTATGTAATTAAGGGACACTGAAAGGCCCCTGAAAACAACTGGTTAGACAGGGCTTCTAAAGTTTTGCACTAAGAATAATACCTGTCCTAAGCGCGAAAGCTCCGCAATCCCCAGAGCACCCCAGAAGTATCCCTCCCATTCTAAGCGGTGACTCGCAATAAAGCCTACTACAAGTATAAAAAGGGCATATCCATAAAGATACGCACAAAAGCCAGCGCATAGAATAAAGTTAGTAGTGATTTAGACTGCGCCTATGACATCTCGTAAGGACCCTAAGAGCCACATCAGACAGACATGTAGAGGTAATCTTAAGCTACCTCGCTGCATAAGGGCTAAATACGAGTGAATCCTTCTTTAGATTTTACTCCCCAAAGCCAGGAAGTAAGTACTATGCCTCGTGCATTCTGAATAGAATAGGCACTGTGTTAGCAAAGTAGCAAAGACCCTACCCCCCTCTTACTTCCTTCATCCTGTAAAGAGCAGCTAAGCAGGAAATTGATGCCTTAGCCCTGCCTACGATATGAAAAGCACTTTTACAAAAAAGCAGGCGGACATCGGACACTTACTCCTTCTACACCCTCACCCAAGATTGCAAAGAAAAGCCATGAGGATAAGTAAAGGACCTCTAAGCATAATCAGCGCAAAGAGCTATTTGATTGGCTTACTCTTGCCTAAAAACTCTGCTAAGAGCCTATGAAAGTGGTGTACTCCTTGCTCACGCGCAGGAGAATAGCGACCCCGATTGTACAAGCGAGAACGTACCCCTCGCTGGGTCATCTCTACCACTACTTCATCCTCCCTCTCTACTCTATCTAATTCTGCACCAGCTCCCTTACCAATTTTCTCATAATCCCATACATACGTCAGAAATGAAACTCGGGTCAGCCCCACTCCTAAAGGACGAACAATGTTTACAGAAATCCCCCAAGGATAAAAGTTTAGCATGAGGTTAGGGAAGAGCCAAAAGTAGTAAGCTGCTATGTTCTGCCCATAATCGGGAGAGTTTGGGGGTAGTTCAAAACAAGCCTCGCCCCCTCTTGCTATTCCCACCTGAAGGTTGCAATAGGTGAAAAGCTCAGTCCGATAATTTCCATAATCTAACACCTGATTCAATGCCGCATGAACGAAAGGAATATGAAAACCCTCTAAATAATTATCACAATAAAGAGCCCAATTAGCCCGCACGAGATAATCGCGAGAGCGGGAAGGGTCAAAAATGGATTCACGAATAGGCATCCAGCTTACTCTTTCTACTACTGGGCGAATGAATTCCTCAAAGGAACAGAAGGGATCAAGGGATACAAAGATGAACTTCTCCCAAATTTCAAAAGGCACACGCGGCAAGTCATCAGCTTCGGTGGGGAAGCCATCTACTCCCTCAAATTCAGGCATATGCTGGAACTTCCCATCTAAGGAAAAGCGCCGACCATGATACCTACAACGCAAAGACCGCTCATTACCCGGCGTCTCACAGACTAGGTTGCCCCGATGTGTGCAGACATTAGAGAGGCAGTAGATATTATCGTTACCGTCTCGAGTAAGGAGAAGAGGCTCATCAAGGCATCCTTCTAAAAGGGTAAAAGGATACACCTGATAGGGTACCTTAATGAGGTCTGTATCTGCCACAAGCTGCCAGCTCCGAGTGAAAATGTTTTCCTTAGCACGCTCATATAGGGTAGGGTCATTATAGACCCAACCCGGTAGAGTCTGTGCCTTGCGAATGTCCGCTTGAATTTCAAAGTTCTCCATAACAGCTTATTAGAATGTACGAGCTATTGCCCATCCTGTAAGTCCTGCCCAAGAAAAAATGAGAAGCCCACCCCCAACCGGCGCTAATATGGTAGCCTTCTCTAACGATGCTAAGTACCGTAGATATATACTACCTGTGAAAAAAGCACACCCTAAAGAGAAACCCAGCCCAACTAAAAAGGGTAATCCACTTTTGTCTGCCTTACTGAGCCATAGAAGCACTGGGGCATGGAATAAAGCGATATAGGCCGCTTGACCCAAAGCAGGAATAGGGCGAACGTGCGAGTGTAGGGTGGCACCTATAATTCCTACTAACCCGGACAAGGCCCCTACAACTGCCAACC
>JANXCJ010000127.1 GCA_025060275.1 Bacteroidia bacterium
GGGAGGGGGTAGATGAGGTCTTCAACCGGACGCTACAGGCTTTTCGGGAGAAGCATCCGCAGCCGTACTACTGGGGCGCCTTCCTCGTGATGCAATGAGTGCATGGCTCACTCAAGAGGCTTTCCTCTGCATGTCATGCCGAGATAGGTCATTCAAGCTTCCTATTCATTTCTCCCGTAGTATAAATTCCCGAGAAAGGACTGTCCTAGCTTGGATCTGAGCAGGGTCAAGGGTCATAGGTTTGCAGCGTCTGAAGAGGTAGAGAGGCAGCTGATTGTCGTAGTAGGGATTAGCAGGATTCCCTAAAACTCCTAAGGGCAAGACAGATTCTATGTAGGGATAAGAACCTGAAGATGAGAAACGCACAAACTGAATATAAGTATCCCCCGCAAGGACTCTGAGGAAGCCCTTTTTGGCATCCCACTCTGCATAGGTAGGTGCAAGCTGCTCAGGTAGACCGTCAAAGGCATAGCGAATACCTTTGACCTCAATCGCTTGTACGGAAGAGAGGGGCGGATCTATCCGCTTGTAAAATCGTCGGAGCTGGCTTACCGCATATCGCAGAGCTTCCCACAAAAGGTTAGACGGAAGGGAGAAGCTAGCTCCTTCCAGCCTTTTTTTGGCTGTTATCTTTGATTTCTTAATAGAATACGTACTTGAAAGCATTAGAAGCGGAGCGACTCGGTTTTCACCTAACCCCGTAAAATCCCACAAGCGAATGAGCTGCTGGGCTTCTCGGAGGTTTGGCGCATTCGTGTCTGGAAGAGAAGCAAAGGAACTCCATATTTTATAGATAGGTCCATCCTTAGGGTACTGTCGATCGTACTTGATGGCTTGAAATTCTTGCCAGGATATTTTAGGTGGGCTAAGGAGCTCATAGAGTCTTTTTTCTCGGTTGTTATGGCGATTCCACTCCCATCCATGAGTAGCAGGAAAATGTTCAGGCCGAGGGCATTCTTCAGGACAGGTCGTAGAGAAGGGACTATTATTCACGCTGAATACATACCCACAGCGGGGCGAAAGCACCTGGGGAAGTTGATCCACGCTGAGGTATCTCTTCCACAAGGTAGCAGAAGTGTCCCCAGGTAGAATACTTTGCCAATTGTACTTAGGATTTCTCTCAGGCAAAAGACCATTGAAAAGATAATAAATTGTATCATACTTATCTGCATACACGAGGTTGAAGAGGGGAATGCCTTGCAGTTCTAAGGCTCTTCTAAACTCTGAGAAATTTCGGGCCTTGCTCATTTCACACCACTGTTGGGGGGCCCGATAAAATCGCTCTACTGCAAATCGTATGGCAAATACTCCGTTCTTTGTGCGCACTACAGGCCCAAATATGCTTCGTTCCAAAGTCTTCTTGACCGCTACAACAGGCCCTCTGGGTTTAGGGGGATGAAAAATGACTCCATTACCTGAACGAGAACTCATGAGCCTCACTTCTAATTTAATAGGCTTCCTCTCAAAGGCCTTCCACTCCCCATCTATTTGGTAAAGATTGGAGTTTTTAGGATGGACCTTCAATTGGTAAATATCCACAAAGTCAGGCCAGTTGAAGGTAAGAGCCCAGCCCAAATGTGGGTTAGTGCCCAAACCCGGCACTACAGCACCCGGAAAGAGTCCGCCTAATATATGCCACCCTTCTTCACTGTGTAAGAATGCCTCATACCATCGCAGGATACCCTCCAGAGGTACATGGGGATTAATGAGAAGATACATGCCTCCATCTTCTGTTTTACGGGAGCTTAGCGCGATTCCATTTGAGCCTGCCGAAACACGCAGTTCATGGCTTTCAGGATGTCCACTCATAGTTCTCTGTAGAGCTTGAGCGGCTCCTACCATGCCAGAGAGCACGATTATATAGCCCCTTAGAATATCTTCCCCGAAAACAGGGAAAATTTTCCTGTCTCTCACCATATGAGAATGTTTCCTGGCAAAATCATTAAGACCTTCTGCATACCCTTCTAAAACCTCTTTTATAGAGGCGGATAGACTATCATATTGCACCCGAGCCAACTCAAACGCTCCGCAGAAATGGACAAAGTAATCCGCTGCAGCACCCGACTTTCCTATGATTCTTCCTAATTTTCCTTTTGCAAGGGCGATAAGATATTGAATCCGATCAAAATCATCCTCTGCATGTGCCCAGGCTAAGCCATACGCACAGTCCTTATCTCGTTTCCCAAAGATGTAGGGCGTTCCAAAGCTATCCCTTCGTATCTGTACCCATTGCCCAAAGGCAAAAGAAGCTATTGCCATGCCCAGTAGACCATACTTCATAGGCAGCTGAAGATAAAAAATCCTTGTAAAGCAAAGTATGCTCTGCTGGCTAATCTTAGGCAAGCAAAGCTTATCTCAAGTAGATACTGGAAAATTGTTTAAATGGGAGTCATGCAGGGATCACGGGGTATACCTAAAAGTATTCTGCGAGCCAGCATATGGGGTGTCTCTATTGTTATTCCTCTCGTGGTGGTTATTCTTCTAAATTTACCTAGAATAGATATAGGAATTGAGACTACTTTTATTCCCCATATGAATGCGCTTATAAATACTACAGTTACAATCCTGTTGGCTGTAGGATATTTTCTGATTCGGCGACGGCTTATAGAGCTACATCGCAAAGTCATGCTCACGGCTTTTGGCTTGAGCATCCTCTTCTTGGTCTCATATGTACTATATCATCTTACTCATGAAGAAGTACGTTTTGGGGGAGAGGGATGGGTAAGGATTATATACCTTTTTATTTTGATAACGCATATCGGACTTAGCCTGTTTATAGTACCGCTGGCTCTTTTCACTATTTATCCAGCATTATTGGGTGAGTACCGGAATCATAGAAAATTAGCTCGCTGGACACTACCCCTCTGGCTTTATGTGTCTGTTACGGGAGTGTTGGTGTATTTATTTTTGTCTCCATATTATCCACGCTAAATATGCGAAGAAGAGTTTTAGGCTTACTACTTCTCCTTCCTCTGGTAGGGTGGTCGCAGTGTGCTATGTGCCGCAAGAATGCTGAGGCAGCATCGTCAGGTCTAGCCAGAGGATTGCGAGTGGGCATAATAGTGCTCTTTGCCGCTCCGTATATCGCAGTGGGGCTAATAGGATGGCTTTGGTACAAACAAATGCACAGAAGTGAAGGGATGGGGCATAGTAATAGAGACAGCGAGTCCGAGTTGCCAAGTAGGGCTCCTTAAGGAGGGTGAACCCGTCGGAGGCATACGATGGGACTGGCCTCAAACCCACGGGGAGGAACTTGTTCTACTCACTCAGCAAGTCTTACGTCAAGCAGGCTTGAGATGGAATGATATTATCTATGCTGTTTATCATCAGGGACCTGGTTCGCATACAGGACTAAGAATAGGATTAACAGCTATAAAGGCTTGGGCTCTTTCATTTGGATGGAAAGTGTATGCAGTCCCTCTATTGCACATTCTGCGCAAAGTGGCTGAGGAGATAAGTTCTCCACAGCAACTCATATTCTGTGCATGGCAAACAAGGGGTGAGCGGTGGTATGGACAAATGTGGAAAGGAGATACTCCTATCGCTCCTCCTGAGTTACTTCTCGCTTCAGAATGGAAAGCAAAGGTTCCCGAGGAAGCCTTTTGGGTAGGAAACATTCCTCATGTGTCTGGTGGGGTGTATCTATCAGAAATTTCCTGGCAGGCAGTTGCTGCGGCAGCAAGGCATATTCCGCCGCTAGACACTACAGAGCAGATATTAGCTCTGATGCCTTTGTACTTCCGTCCCTTTTTTCCTACTCAGCGTAAGAAGGAGCCTATCGCATAGCACCCCCCATTTTACAGGTTAGTATGGAAAGCAAACCATAACTTTGTAGGTATGACCCCTATTACAGCCGAACAGATCAAGAAACTCCGCGAAACCACGGGTGCAGGCATCATGGATTGTAAAAAGGCGTTAGAAGAAGCACAAGGGGATTTTGAAAAAGCCATAGAGCTCCTGCGCAAAAAGGGACACAAGATGGCTGCCGCCCGCCAAGAGCGTGATGCCAAGGAGGGAGCTGTATTTGCCTCCATAAAAGATGGAAAGGGGCATATTATTTTGCTTGCTTGTGAAACCGACTTCGTGGCTAAGAATGAAGAATTCAGAGCATTCGGACAGAAAATAGCTGATGCTGCTCTCCAACAGGGCATTACTTCCTTTGATGAGCTACCTAACCTACTTGTAGAAGGCATGCCTTTGTTAGACAAGCTCGCTGAGCTTACGGCTAAAATCGGAGAAAAAATGGAGGTAGCCCGATGGGCTTTTTTGGAGGGGGAGTATGTAACTCGTTATATTCATTTAGGGGGACGCATCGGTGTGCTTGTCGCTCTCAGGGGTACGCAAGGTATTCCTACCGATACCTTAGAGGAAGTAGGGCAGAATATCGCTATGCAAATAGCGGCTTTACGCCCTATCAGTGTGGATCGCAATAGTGTCCCACAGCAAGTCATAGAAAAAGAAAAAGAAATAGCTCGTGAGCAGGCTCGTGCCGAAGGGAAGCCTGAAAATGTACTAGAAAAAATCGCCGTTGGGAAACTTGAGAAGTTCTTCAAGGAATCGGTATTATTAGAGCAGGAATACTTTAAGGATAACCAGAAAAGCGTAGCTCAGTATCTCAAGACGGTCTCTCCTAACCTAAGCGTGGCGGGTTTTGTACGTTTCCAAGTTGGAGGAAAATGATAAAGTATCGGAGAGTTCTTCTCAAGCTTAGTGGTGAGGCTTTGATGGGAGAAAGGGGCTATGGCATAGACGCAAAGAAGCTACGCTATTTCGCGGAGGAGATTTCCTCAGTGGTACGGGCGGGCGTCCAAATGGCTGTTGTAATTGGGGGTGGTAATATCTTCCGCGGGATGGAGGGTAAAGAACAAGGATTAGACCAGGCACAAGCGGATTACATGGGTATGTTAGCTACCGTCATTAATGCACTAGCCCTACAAAATACATTAGAGCAAATAGGGATACCTACACGGGTTCAGTCAGCCATAGAGATGCAGCGGATATGTGAGCCTTTTATTCGTAGAAGAGCTATTCGTCACTTAGAGAAGGGACGGGTAGTTATTTTCGCAGCAGGTACAGGCAATCCCTTTTTTACAACTGATACAGCCGCTACTTTACGGGCAATTGAGATAGGGGCGGAGCTCCTCCTGAAAGGTACCCGAGTAGATGGAATATACACCTCCGATCCAGAAAAGGATGCCTCGGCCAAGAGGCTCCGACACATTTCATATGAAGAGGCTATTCAGAAGAAACTGGAGGTAATGGACCTTACAGCCTTCACCCTTTCCCAGGCACATCAGCTTCCCATGGCTGTATTCAACATCAATGAGCCGGGTGCGCTCTATCGCATCCTAACAGGGGAGAATGTAGGGACTCTTGTCTCCGCAGGTGGATGAGATGGTGGGAATGGCTCTGGGAAACTTCTTGGTATAAGATAACATTAGGGCGCTGGCTTGGTGCTGCACTCCTACTCATGGGGGGCTATTTCATAGCTCGCCTACTCGCACGCGGACTGAGTCATCTGCTCTACCTCACCTTAGGAAAGACAAGGCAAGATATTACTTTCTCAGAACTCCATCGCCTCATGCGTTCTGCATGGCTCTTTCCTTTTCTTCTGATTGTGCTTTACACGGTAGGGCATATACTTCACTTCTTCCATCTTTCCCTTCAGGGTATTAGCTGGATACAGCGTGTATTTGAAGCTCT
>JANXCJ010000128.1 GCA_025060275.1 Bacteroidia bacterium
AATAAAGGTATCCGCCTGCACTTGTCCAGTAAGATAGTATAAGTCCCCCTTAGCATGGAGAGCAAAATTATCCATTGCTACTCTCCCTGCAAACTTGCCTTTGCCCTTGTATATCGGTACTTTTTCTGCAAATACCTCTTGTATTCCGTAGCTTCCATCAGGCACTACCTTTAGTGTGTCGCGAAAAGTAGGAAAAATGGTATCCGTGTAGAATACCCCGTGAAATTCTAAACCTAATAGGCTAAAAGTCTCCAGGCTATCTAACATAAAAGGGTCTAATTCAAAATACAGCCTATCCCGTGTATAGTGCTTGTCTTGGATGGTAGGGGAGTCCCAGTATTTATATGACTCTGAGTAGCAGTCTAATACACTATAATAGGGTAGTACCTTTTTGCCACTTTTATTGGAGGGCAGGTCTATATAGATGCAACCGCTTACGTTTTCTATTCTAAGGCTAGCTAAGGAGCGGGCTAAGCGAGGATAGCGTCCCTGCTGAAAAATAGGGTCTCTCTCAGGCTTGAATTTAAGGGAATCTATGTTGAAGAAAAGAATCTTGAAATTTTCATAGTCAAATTGCATTTTGGGTTCGGGCCATACATAAAGGTCCGTTTTGCCTGCTGCTAAGCGACCAGCCATACGCATAGAGCGGTTTTCTCCTAAGTAGATAGTGCGTTTGTAGGGTGCTATCTCTACGATATGCGAGTCTGCAAATACTACTACTTCTACCCCCTTTAGAGTGATTTCCTTATTTTGGAGGTTTAGACGGGCATTTTCCCCATCAGGTGTATTGGAGAAGATGCGGATCGCGTCGTAATCCTTTTCTCCATAAGCGGCTTTAGCCCACCGGAGCAGTTTTGGGAGAGGTTCTACGACACCTGTTTGGGGGTTATACTTCAGGAAGCCATAGGTCTCTACATCCTCAAGACGCATTTCAAAAGGCTTTCTATAGGTCTTGAGGTCCACCCCCTGGCTTTTTAGAATGTCTGTGTCTAAAATATAATTACGAACATAGCGGCGTCTTCCTCTAGCTTGCTGATCCCTTTCCTTTATCACTCTATATATAGCCCCTAAGGGGTTGATAGGGAGGATATCTTTGTAGCTTTCATACTCCCTCTGATTGAAATAATCTATAGATTGGACTACGCCATATTTGCCTTTTGGGTCAATAATCGCCGTGAAGCGCATGATAGTATCACGTAGAGGGTTCCACTGGATGGCGTCAAAGAGCATCTCCATTTTATGGTAAGTACTATAAAAGCCCTGCCGAGTGCGCGGATTCTTGCGATTACGATTAAGGAGAATCTCTTGGGTATTTACATCGTATATTAGGTCAGTAACCGGGTAGTAGATAGTATCCCCGAAAGGCAAATACAGCTCTACAGAAACCTCATTTGAAACTAACTTTTTAGGATCAAAAGCTAACTTTTCTAAGTATACACGCATTACTTCTTTCCCCTTAGCATATACGCTAAGTTCTGCAAGTGTATCTCCTACGGCAGAGCCATATTTTGTGAGTCCATGTAGGGCGAATCCTCCTCTATAAGTAGTGTTTGGAATGAACTCCTTTATTTCAATACTTCCTTCGGTCATTTCAAAGGAAGGGGAGTGGGCTTTTGTAGGGTCAGGGTTTAGGGTAAAATCGTCTGTAAATCTTCCCTTTATAGGATAAGGAAGAAAAGAGGTATAGTAGAGAGTGGCTTTGGGGCTGAATAGTCTTCTTATGTTCATGTCTACGAGAAATGTATCCAGCTCGCAATAGAGTTCTGCGGCATTTGTTCCTAATCTTGACCAGTCTGCTCTGCCCCTTGTGCCGATAAATTGACGATTGGTAAGGTTGAGAATACCATCTACTTCTCGGATGTAAATGTCCACGCCGCCGGTGGAGCAGATAAGATTCGTCTTCTTGAAGAAGAAGGCCGGTACCTTTTTCTCCTCAAAGGAGGTACTATCTATGTATGTGTAAAATCCTAAGCGTGCCTCGCTTTTGTCTATCCGCCAGGAGAAGATAGAGGTTTGATTTACAATTCCCTGCGGTACAAACTTGGAGATGATCTCCCAGAAGCGAGGCAAATAACCAGGATTCTCTACGGCTAAAGTTTCTGAGATACTAATGAATTGTGGAACAGGGGCCCTTACCCGAGTTTCTGGGCTCTTGAGTAGGAGCGCTGCTTCTACAAAGGTAAGAAGCTCTGGGTAGGGTTTGAATCCTTTTTTATTCAGTCGGCTAGCCAAACTGGCTATAGATTTCTTTTCAGGGATGGAAAGGTCGCCGGTTTCCCATGCAGAAAAAAAGCTCTGAGCCCGCTGAGAGATATCAGGGCGTTTGAAGCGGTCCAAAGCCTGCTTCAGCGCGATAGCAAACTCATCTGGCGTGTCTGGCAGCGCAGTGCCCTGTGCCCATAATACCAAGCTGATTATCCCCATACCCATGCCCCTCCACATGCCCCAAATCTACTCAAAAGTTGTAGGTAGTCCAGTTTTTAGCCTTTATAACTTTCATTTTACTTAGTTTATTTTTACTTTGCTGGCGGTATGAAGCGCTTAGTTTTAGTCCTAATAGGGGCATGGCTTGCAGCGCAGAATTCTCCCTCTTGGGGAAGGGCACGGATAGATTCGGCCCGGAGTATCATCCCTAAATTTATTGTCAGTCCCGTAGCTCAGCCGGGTACTCGTCTTCCCTACTTTGCCGTGCTTCACATTACGGGATTGGAGCCTAATACATGGTATAGATATATTCCTCGCATGGACAACTCCACTACTCCGCCCACCTCTACTAATCCGAACATGGCAGGCGCAGGTAACCCCATCTTTTACAATTCCCAGAGTGCCTCTTACCGTTTCACCACTTCTGCGAGCTTTAGTACTCCCGGAGGGTATGACACAGTCCTCTCTGATGCAAATGGGGAGGTAACCCTGATTTTCGGCATTCAACCTACCTCCAATCAGCGATTCGCGACAAATGGTGGTAATAAGGCATATATAAAAGTGCTTTTCCGCAGTCATTTTGCTGCAATTGTTGATAGTGCATATGTTATCGGAGATAAGACACCTATTCAGCCTTTAGCTCTACGCAGTACCTGTCCTAATCCAGACACCTGTGGCTCTTTCATATATGATAGCTCTGTGGCTGTACCTGGCACCCTTGTTTTCCTCTATGAGGATTACGGGGCTAGGAACTTAGGAGAAAGACCTTTAGCAGGCGCCGTAGTGGAGGATGTGGGTGTAAACTGGGGCGCCTCACAACTTTCAGCTTATGATAACCTGGTGGATGGACAAGACAAGCGTTATGGTACGCTCCTTCCTCATAATTCTACAGGGGTACGAGCCATCCACTATGTCTCTCCCCAACAGCCTCACCTTCACTGTGAAGATGCCGTTTATGATACGGATGGTATATGGCCTTCTGGGATTAGTACCATAGCTCCTGCAAATGGTACGGCTCCCTTAGGTCCTCTCAACAGTGTGGTCTATCCTCTTTTACCAGATCCTGGAAACACTTGCGTTTCTATCACTTCCACTGACATTAATCCTTCTACAGGTAAAGTCCATATAGGTTATACCCTTTCTCCTACCTATGGATTCATATATGAAGCAAATGTGCGGCTTCTCGGGACGCCTAATCTGATTGAGTGTGTGCAATCAGTTCCCCCCCTAGACCTTCCTCCAAGCTTACTCGTTGCTGATAGCACTTCTCCTGGGGGTCCAGTGGTTTCAGGGTTGTGTGAGCCGGACAGATTTGGCTCCCAAATAGACTCTCTTCCAGGTGACATATGGCCTAATGGTACCTCGGGAGGTTCAGGACCTTCTTGTGAGCCTTGCAACTGGTATAGTGATGTTTTAGGTATCCTCTACTGGCGCTGCATGCGAGAAGAAGCGGGATATGCAGTCCAGAATTTTACCTATCAAGGAGATGAGACAAGTACTATCCCTCATAGCTTTTATCAGTCTGTGCAAGCTGTATTAGAGACACGCCGAGTTCCTGATAAGGTCATATGGCTTATGCCCCCTCCTCCTACCGTAGAAGTAGGAGATCCTTTTGGTCCGTATTTCGCCACTTTACAAGATAGTCTCACGCCTGCTTCGTGGGGAGCGCCTGGAGAGCCTGATTTTACAAGCTGTACATTCTCTTCTAACGTATTTTGCCACGTCATAGATGGAAATGGTAACAGAGTTCTATCTTCTCCAGTTGGGATCACCCTATCGCCGGGGAGCATGCCCCTTCTTGTGATTGCGGGTGGAAATTGGCCCTCTGTACCAGGAACCTATACCTTATTGATTGATCCTGTTCCTTTTCCGACTTGCCCGTGTAGTGGCATGATGCTTAGTGGTTGGGATGCCAGTGATCCGATAGTAGTGGAGGTAACTACCCAAACCTCTCTTCCTATTGGGGTACGAGCAGAACCTACCCACTGGACCCTGCTCCTTCCTTTGGATGGAGGAAAAGTCTCCCTATACGATAGTCAGGGTCGTCTAATCTCTCAGCAAGAGGCCAGAGGTAGAGAGGTACAGATTATGCGAGAGGGGCTTCCTACAGGTCTTTACACTGTGGTTTGGAGCAATTCAAGCTCCACTGCTACTCGTAAGCTTCTCCACATTCCAAGGTAAAAGGGGATAACAGGGGAAGAGGGAAGGTTTTCAGATGTACTTTCCCTCTTCTCCTTCAAAGGATGTGAAATACTACTTGGGCTTAATGGTATATTTACTTTCATGGAGGTGGTTGAAATAACCGAGTGCCCCAGAGATGCCTGGCAGGGACTCTCTACCTTTATCCCCACACCTGTAAAGATAAACTACCTGCGAGCTCTATTGAAGGTAGGTTTTCATGCTATAGATGCGGGCTCATTTGTTTCACCCAAAGCAGTACCCCAAATGCGAGACACCCAAGAAGTGTTAGAGGCGCTGCCTTATGCAGAGTACCCCAATACGGGTATACTGGTAATTGTCGCTAATAAAAGAGGGCTTGAACAGGCTCTAGCCCACGCAGCTGTGAGATATGTAGGATATCCACTCTCCTTATCGGAGACTTTTCAACAGCAAAATACTCGTCAGAGCCGAAAAGAAGCAGAGGCTTTCGTAGAGGAGGTGGTGGAGATGTGTAATGAGAAGGGTAAAACACCCGTTGTATATCTGTCTATGGCTTTTGGTAACCCCTATGGAGAGCCCCACGATGTACAAGAGGTGCTGGAAGTAGGACAAAGGCTATTGGAGCGGGGGGTACCTATTGTATCCCTTGCAGACACGGTGGGCGTAGCTACCCCAGAGGAAGTTTATCTAGTTACTTCTGCTGCTATACAATCCATTCCAAAGCTTAAGTGGGCTATACACCTTCACGTGGCTCCCCAAAATGCAAGAGCTAAGTTAGAAGCAGCTTGGGAGGCAGGATGTAGATGCTTTGATAGTGCGCTGGGTGGGTTCGGTGGGTGTCCTTTTGCAGGCGTACCGCTGGTATCTAATCTGCGTACAGAAATGCTTTTGGAATTTCTTGAAGAGAAACACGCTCTCATAAGACTAGATAAAGAGGCCCTTAAGGAAGCTCAAGCTCTCCTTCCTTTAGCTTTTGGATAAACTTTCTACTTTTGTGCTTCATCTCTACCATGCGGTGGTTGGTATGGGGGCTTGCCCTCGGTTGGTCCCAATCTTTTTCGTTACCTGAAATAGAGAGGCGCTTAGC
>JANXCJ010000129.1 GCA_025060275.1 Bacteroidia bacterium
CCTCCTTCTATGTGGCTGAACGAGGACGGCTCAAATTACGAAGACTCTTTAATTACCCTAATCCCTTTACCACCTCTACTCGTTTCTTTTTTGAGCACAATCAGCCTGGGCAGCCCTTAGAGGCTCGGATTGCTATTTATACCCTTTCGGGCCGCCTTGTAAAGGTCATATCCACTCCCATCACAAGCCATCTTAATCTCTCACAGGAAATCAGCTGGGATGGGCTGGATGAATACGGGGATCGCTTAGGACGAGGAGTGTACCTCTATCGCTTAGAGGTTCGGAATACTCTCACAGGTGAGACTGCCCATGCTCAGGAGAAATTAGTCATATTACGATAGAGCTCTCTAAATCATGGGCAAAAAAAAGACACTCTCACATCAGATGAAAGTACTCCCTATTGAGCAAAGGGAAAATAAACAATTCCTCTACCTGTGGAGCGGCTCCTTCTTTGTATAGACGCGCTGAGAGTTTATTTGCCTCTTAGTGTGGATGAAAGATATATAGCTGGATCGAGAAAAGTCTCTGCTCTCAGGATTATGTAAGGCATGAAGCTAGTCTATCCTTTCAACCTGCCAGAAAGAAGGAGTAGATAGACTATAGGGAGAAGAGTGGAGGAGCTTTACAGGGGGCTTTTTAGAGGCACCGTCTAAAGGCCTCACTGCTGCCTTCTGATAGAGGGTATGAGAGCTTCCCGCTGTAAGTGCATATATGTATAACCTACTACTTAGAAGCGCTCAAATTAGGATGCTCTACTTACTACCTCTCTAAAAAATCTCATTAGTCTTTGTCCTCCTCCATCTCTATAAGAGGTGGGTCAAACTCCTGCGTAACAGGTTCTTCAAAATCCTCCCCTACTTCTGGCATCTCCAATTCAGGTATTTGAAACTCGGGGTCTAGCAAAAAGTCTTCTGGCTCTGAGCTTTCCTCTTCCTCCTGCACAGGTATGTCCCAGTCCTCTCCGAAGAGAAAATCTAACCGCATGAGAGTGAGCTTCTCAGGCGGGACCTCTAAGAGGAATTCTACTCGGCGATTGCGAGCGCGATTTTCCTCCGTGGTATTGGGGAAAAGGGGGCGATCAGGTCCGTAACCATAGGCTTGAATCTGGTCAGGGGGTAAGCCCGTAGCTCTTAGGAGATAGCGGCGGATGTTTTCTGCTCGCTGCTGAGAGAGTTTGCGATTGTAAGCTGGGTCCCCCATTCCATCTGTATGCCCTTCTATCCTTAGCGTAACAAAGGGATATTTCAGGAGAAATCCAGCTATGTAGTCTAACCTCGGATAAGCATCGGGTGTAATTTCTGCACTATTTGTAGGAAATTCTAAGTTTTCCAGAATATAGGGTCTGTGAAGTTCTGCCGTGCTAAGTAAAAGCGAGTAGGTTTGGTCATCTGTCAGAGCTATCGTATCAGGAATCCGAATTAGATGGGTATCTAGTACCATTAGCTGATATTGCCGTTCGTGGACGAGCTGAAACTCAAAGTATCCATAGCGATTAGCAAAAACGGGTGTTATTTCTGTATTTGCTGTGAGGTCTATGGCTATTATGATTCCTGTGAGAGGCTGACCAGAAAGGGAGTCTATAAGGTAGCCAGCGAGTTTGGTAGTAGCGTCAGGTCTCGCCTCCATCGGTAGCTCAAAAGAGTAT
Source organism: Bacteroidia bacterium (assembly GCA_025060275.1). GTDB lineage: Bacteria > Bacteroidota > Bacteroidia > SpSt-205 > SpSt-205 > SpSt-205. The sequence goes on from JANXCJ010000129.1 coordinate 1,646, forward strand.
AAGTCAAAGTTTCTGGGCGCCTTCCGCGAGGCTCTTGCGTAATAAATTTTGTTTCCTCTCCCATCTATAGTGAAGTAATATTCATCTCCGTCTGTATTGACTAAGGGTCCTAAGTTGCGCGGCTCCTCCCAGAAGGTGCCAGCCCAGCGGCTCTTATATATGTCATAGCCTCCATAGCTAAAGGGTTGTCCCGTAGAACTGAAGTACAAAACTTTATATGGCTCATTGAGATAGGGAGTAACTTCATCTCCTGCTGTATTGATGAGGGGTCCGAGATTTTCAGGTGGAAGCCATGAGCCTCCAGCATTGCGTCGACTCACGTAAATATCTGATTGTCCGAAGCCTCCTGGGCGATTAGAGGCGAAAAAAAGCAAGCTATCCCCTGCCAGAAAAGGATGAGAATCCCAATGAGGAGAATTAATAGTAGGGCCCAGATTTTCGGGTTCTTGCCATCTGCCCCCCACATAACGAGACATGTATAAATCACAGGAGCCATATCCATCTGGAGCATCGCAGCGGGCGAAAACTATTATTGTGCCGTCTGAGTTAAGGCATGCAGAACCTTCATTGTAAGGACTATTGATTACATCCCGAAAGGGTTCTGCAGGTTTGAAACCGCCTCTGATAAAATCACGCTGGCTATAATAGAGGTCTTCATTGCGGAGCTGGTCAGGGTCCAAAGCCGTCAGGACTTTCTCTCGCCGAGAAGTGAAAAGCAGTACTTGACCAGAAGGATGCATGTAGGGCGCATAATCCGGGTATGGCGAGTTTATATGAGGACCCAGGCTCAAAAGCACTCCACGGGGAGGAGCGAGGGTATCTATTTTTTGTCGTAGGCGAGCTATTTTGCGATAGTATTCCAAGGGCACCCATTCGCTGCGCCACCGCTCCTGCAGACGACGATACGCTAAGCGAATATCTGAGGGAGGGGTGTGCATATTCCGTATGCAGAGCCCGTATAGGTAGGAGCTCAAAAGCGTGTCCTTGAGGTATTCACGTATTTGTGCCCATCTCCATAAAAGCTGTAAGGAAAAAGTATCCTGAAAGTTATACACGGAAAATTGGCTTATATAAAGTCCTAGGAGGCTATCTATGGCTCTTAGGTCCTCTTCTTTTTCGGCTTTCGCGATAGCTTTTTCTATACGGCTATTGCGATAGAGCTTGCTGGTAAAAAGATTAGGAAAAGAAATGGGAGGCGGTACTATTACCTCTCCTTCCGTAAGACGCAGGTAGGTCCCTCTAAGGACGCGCAAACGGGGCTGGGCTGAAAGGAGTTGCATAAGGGCTACCACTCCCAGAAGGTACCCAGTTTTTCTTACTCTCATGACAAAAGTTGTCCTGCACAAAAATAAAAGTTATGAATAGCTACCGAAAATCTCTAATCTTTTTTAGGTTTTATTCGCATCTCTGCAGGAATCTGAGGGGTAGTGAGAGGAACATATTCTTGGGTAAAAGAGGCTACTTCTAACCCATATGCACTCTCTACCGGTAAAGAGAGTTTATCTAAGAGCTGATAAAGTTGTAAGGCTAAGCGCTCCCTAGGAGAGAAACGAGCATCAAAGTTGATTATCCTTCTCACAAAGATGAAGCGGAAATCCCCCAGGTGTCCATATTTGCGTAAGCTAGGATAAGGAGTAAGTAAGTCTATTTCTCCCTTAGCTACAAGTTCCTCTACCACTTGCCGAAATAAGAGGCCGACCCGAGGCTGTAGCTTAAAACCCAGATGAAACTCTACCCGATAAAGCTTGCCTGGCACATATCTATAAAGACGATAAGAAGCCTCAAAGGGCTTTTCACTTACAGCTACATGAACAAACCAGTAGGTGCGCGCCCTTTTGGGATGCCGACTCAAGATTGCATATACGAGGCGATGTTCAATCTTAGTAGGATCAGGACAGGTAGATAGGGCTACCAAATGAGTGGCGTAATAAGGGAGACTCTCCTCCCCTGATAAAGCCAAAAGCTTTTCTTGATAAGGGGCAAAATCTACGAGGTCGCTGAAACGGCTCTTTACTGCTTCTCCCCATACCCAAAGACTCATCAGAAGGCTCATACTCCCAGCTATTCCTAACGCTATCCATCCCCCTTCTGGCACTTTGTGAAGGTTTGCATATAGAAATATCATCTCAATGGGTAAGTATACGAGTAAAATCACACCAGCTGCAAACTTTCCCTCTCCTCTATGCTTCCACCAGAAGTATGTAGCAAGCAGGATACTTGTAATGAGCAGAGTGATGTTTATAGCCAGCCCATAAGCAGCTTCCATTGCGCTGGACCGCTGAATAGAAAGCACTACAACAAGCACTAAGCACAGAAGAGTCCAGTTCACAAGAGGTACATACATTTGCGTACGACTCGTAGCGGGATAGAGAACCCGCAAACGAGGCCAAAAATGTAGCCTACTTGCTTCACTAAAAAGCGTGTATGCGCCTGTGATGAGTGCTTGGCTGGCAATCACAGTAGCTGCTGTGGCAATCCCTACCCCTACAAATAACCACCCTGAGGGGAGCATGGCAAAAAAGGGCTTTTCCATCTCTTCTAAAATTTGCCCTGCTTTGTAGCGCAGCATCCAGGCCCCTTGCCCAAAGTAGGAGAGTAAAAGACAAGGCTTCACAAAAAGCCATGCTATTCTCACTGAGCGGCGCCCTACATGCCCCATGTCCGCATACAGCGCTTCCACGCCCGTAAGCGTGAGAAAAACAGCTCCTAGCACCAGCAACCCTTGTGGCTCATGAAGAATAAGATTGATACCATGGATGGGATTGAGCGCCCGAAGCACTACCGGCGCCTCTAATAACCGCCATGCCCCCACTCCCCCGATGAAAAGAAACCATATTAGCATCACAGGACCGAATAGATGCCCTATCCACTCTGTTCCAAACTGTTGAATAAAAAAGAGGGCAGCTAAAATGCCTACTATTATCGGCACTGTACGCAGAGTAGGAATATGAAGTTGTAACCCCTCTACCGCGGAAGAAACCGAAATAGCAGGTGTAAAAATGGAGTCCGAAAATAAAAGGGCAGCCCCTAAAATCGCTAAAGGCATGCTCCAAGGCACAAAGCGCCGCACTAACGAGTATATGGCGAAAATGCCTCCTTCCCCTTGATTATCTGCTCTGAGAACCAGCAGAACATACTTTACAGAAACTATCAGTGTAAGACTCCAGAATATGAGCGAGAGCCCCCCTAGAACCAAAGAGCTGCTGATTGCCTTTCCACGGGCTAATGCATCTAAGGCATAGAGGGGTGAAGTACCAATATCACCGAATACAATTCCTAGCGCTAATAAAGCTCCTTTCCCCCAGAATTTATCTGATCCCTTCATTTGCCAGAGAGCCAGAGAAGAAAGAGCTAAAATCTTTGGTCAATTCTTCATCAGACCAGAAGCCCGCCCATGTGTTTGCCCCCATTTGGAAGCGAGCTGAAGGAGGTTTCGCTATAAGGAAAAGATACTCTCTCGGACGAGTAGTAGCTACATAGTGAAGATTGACATTCTCTACGACATGTTCTATGTAGTAAGCTTGATAAACTTCTTGCAAGCTCTCATCCTTGACGCTTGCAGTTATCTTCAAGGGGAGCTCATAGTATGTTTCTCCAGTACCTCTTGAAATAGCCCTCTCTCTTAAGAGAGCTTGCAAAGAAGGAGGGATGAGCTTTTCTGAGACTCTTCTCCATTCAGGGTTTCTCCAGCGAATGGAAAATAAGTCCCATTCTGCGAAGGGTACGATTACTACTCTCCAGGCCAGCCCTTTTGCCTTGTGGATAGTCAAGATGGGATGTACCCCTTCGGTAGCTGCTAATTGTAATTCTATGTGTCTTCCTTTGTGTTCCCACCACCGTATCAGTTCTACTCTACCATAGAGGGGGTGCTGCATGATAAGGT
>JANXCJ010000012.1 GCA_025060275.1 Bacteroidia bacterium
ATTTGGGAGCAGTTTTGCAGTTGGTACTTAGAGGCACTCAAGCCCGCCCCTGCCCTCTCCCTCTTGGAAAAAGTAGAAGCTCAAGCCCTACGTCTCCTACAGCTCATTCACCCTTTCATGCCCTACATAACAGAAGAATTATGGCATCAAATGCAAGACCTCCCAGCGCATTCCTTCATTACCAATCACGATATAAAGCCTATCCCCAGAGAGATTAACTGGCAGCTCTTAGATGCCGTACTGCTGGCTCAAGTAGCCATATCCCGAATCAGAGAACTTAAGCAGACTTTTGGTCTCTCGGAAATAACTAAGCTGGCTACCCTCAACTTACAATCTAAGTTTTTTCCTACGATTGCACGCTGGCTTCAGCACTTCTTAGGTGCCTCCATAGAACCTCAGCTCAAGCCGCTCTCTGATAGAGTAATCCGCCTAAATGTAAGAACAGTAGGAGTGTCTACTACTCTACATGAACGCATACACTTGTATCAGGAAGTATTCTTCGTATACGCAGATATATCTGAGGATAAATGGAAAAATCTCATCGCTATGTTATATAAAGAGCAGTCCCATGCCCTAAAATTTAGAGAAATGCTCCTGGCTAAGCTTCAAAACCCAGATTTCCTTCACAAAGCACCCCCTGAAATCATAGAGAAGGAAAGAAAGAAACTGGAGGACACTGAAGCTCGCCTACGACTTATCACAGAACAGCTGGAAGCTATGGGGGTTGAAAGTGCAGAGAAAAAATAAGGCTGCCTTAGCGAATCTATTGCGAGCCCTGCACTAATCCAGGAGAGGTGGAACTTGAATCCTTAGAAGGTCCTCGGGAGCCCCTCCTAAACGGCTATGGATGAAGTAAGCCTCATAAGGTTTTCTCTTGTGGAAAAAGAATTTACGGTAAGTAGTGCCATCCAGTGTAATTCTTTGATGTGGTATATCTGCAGTGTAGATGAGTGCCCATATACCTGAGAGTAGCCCCCGAGCAGCAGGCGGATGGTCTAATACATAAGAAGAGGCAGCAATAGCTGTAGTCTCGTACCAGTTGATGAATTTTACTCTCCCTCCCTCTGAATTGGGGCGATCAAGATACTCTACTAATCCCCACCCAATCGCTGGAAAGCATCCGGCTAAACCATAAAACCAGTCTTCAGAACTGTCTAAGTAAGGGCGCACAACGGCATCCCATTCCGCGCTCTGCAGGATAGACCCTACCGTGTTGAAAGCACACACATGCCCCGACTCTATTAGCATATTTAGCACAACTGGACGAATCTCAGAGCCTACAGCTTTCTCTATGCGAGCTACATGTCTATCTGAAACAAGCCCATAGTAGTTGGCTGGAGTAAAGGTAAGTACTACCCCGAATGCCTCTATGAGCCCCGTCGTCTCATCGGGCAAAAGGGGTAGTCCCAATACAGCGTCTCTAATCTGTGCAATAGGAACGCGTGTATGAGAGGGTTGGTGAATAGTTCCTTCTTCATACCTACCTTCCTGAGGAGAAAAAAACAGGGGTAAAGGGGTACCTAAGCGGAAAAATTCCCATTCCACTACCCTATCTCCTAAACTTAGGCAAGCCGTTTGACGACTGCCCATACTACCTAATGAGAGGTCATAAATAGCTTCCAGAGCCCCCGCCAAATATCCCTGCGAAAAGTAGGACACACCCCGCTGTCCCGGGGCGCGCGGAGGAAAAGTCGCTGCATAAGTGTAAGCATAATGCTCATAGGGTGTATTCACCTTACCACCTTCTGCACTTACACCTTCCAGACTTACACGACCATATCCACACCGAGCAAATACACTTTCTACCACTGCTTTCCGATGCCCTATGTCAGAGGCCCCCAGCTCTTGAAAGAGCTCTCGGAACAAGCTATGACCTATCTCCTGAGCCGTCCAAACCAGCACCTCCTCTACAGGATAGTAACGAGCCGCATCCTCTATACTTGTCTGGAAAAAGTGATTGTAAAAGTGGCAGTGAACTACATGGGGCTCCCCCCCTAAAACTAAGGTTCCCCTACTTACGTTAGGCTTGAAGTTTATCATCATAAGCGGTATAATATTAGGAAACTTTTTGTACTACTCTAGGGGGCACGCGAATACCATAAAGTTCCATTAGCGTGCTTACTAATAGATTAGCTAATGCACCCGGTATAACCATGTCAGAAGTAGGAGCGATTATTTGACGGAGCTGGATGCGTTCCGCTAATACGTCATTCACACAACGCATTATGATCCTATCCCATGCATAAGGAGAAGCATTTGAGACCACCCATTCATACAGGGGTAGCACACTTATTTTGTCATGTTCAGAGAGCTTAATGACCTGGGAAGTAGCATTTTCCCCCCCAGGAGAAGTTTCAGATTTGCGTTCAGAGGGAAAAAGCCCTCCTAACCACGCTCGCCAAGACATGACCCAAATATACAACGCACATAAAAAAAGGATTTTAGCTTTTTATAATCAAAAACTACTTTTGCTTTTAGGCTCTTAGGGTCACATAGCGAGAGAGGGAGCTGTCGCATCTGCAGAAGTAGATAGTCCATCCCCAGTAGCAGTTTATAAGAGTTACTGCTTTGATCTCCACAGCTTAAGGAATAAGTCTAAATTTGTGAGAGTGAGTGAGATAATATACTCTCTTTCAGTTGAACGCATCAGGTGGGTAGCTTGGCTTATTTTCTCATCGTTTGTCTTCACGCTTTCTCTTACCTATCTGCTCCCTGTCTCACCCATCGTGAAAGAGTTTTACATATACATCTATGGAATAGGCTCTGCATTACCACTTATTACTATCCTTCTTTGCTATCATCCTTCTACTAAGAATAAGGAATATGTAAAACTACTTATCTTATATTCAGCCACCCTTCCACTCCTCATAGAAGGAATGATGACTACTCCGCTTTCAGGAGGATTTTTTTTATGGGCATGTACGATGGCAGGCTTAGGAGCGATACTTCTCTTAGACCCAGCGAAGATGTGGAACATTCATTTTCTCGTAGGCGGGCATATCATCATGGCTATGGTAGGGATACTTATGCATCCTTTTTTAAGTTACCTACCTGCCAACGAGATGAGCCATGGGATTTGGCGCTTTGCACCAATTACACTCATGGTGGGAGGAGGAATCTATTTAGCCTACTTTCAATATAGAAAGATACCTATGCAATTGCGCAAACTTTATGGGGAATTACAAAACTTAGCAGCCGAGCAGAGACGGCTTCTCTTAGAAAGCATAGAAAAACGAGAGGCAGCAGAAAAAAAACATGAGGAATTGGAAGCAGCCTACAAAGAACTTTCTCGCCTTCAAGAGGAGGAGCGAAAGCGCATGAGAAAGGAGAACTTTATTATTCAATACGAAGCGCTCATGCGAGATAGTTATCATGAAGAGCTTTACACCTTTGCACGGAAACTCTTAGAACAGCTCTCCATGGATTTACCTGTTATAGGCGGACTGTTTTACAAAAGAGAGAAGGAAGCATGGCTTGCATATAGAAGTTATGGCTTCCCCACTCATGAAGGAAAATATGTAAAGGGAGGCTTGCCAGAGGTAGCTGCAAGTTTGTGTAGGCCTTACATGATAATTCCTCCCCCTATTGGGACGCTTGTTCCTCGTTCCACATTTAGCGTTTCGTATGGACGGGCTCTCTTGTACCTTCCTTTGTATAGTGAGGCTACCAAGGAAACTTTGGCTGTAGTAGAATTACTTCTTGCAGAAAAAGTAGAGGAGGAAACCCTCTCACTTCTTGCACAAATTCTCCCCCGTATAGGCACCTATCTCTGGGCTAAGCAAAGCCAGTTGGTCTAAATAAATTATAGTCTTTATCTTTGTCTCATGGAACGATTATCCCTTCTTACGGGGCTTATATGTATCGTTTTTCCTTACCTATACAGTCAAGATAGAGCGGATCTAGCCTATCGCCAGCCTTACTTCATAGAAAATAAAGGACAGTGGCCTGCGGAGGTACTATACCTCTGCCGCTTGGGTAGGGCAGATATATGGATTACTTGCTATGGACTCAATATTGCGTTCTACCAAGTATATGAAAAGAAAGAAGATACGCAGGAAGCAATGCTGTGGGCGGATAATCCTAAAGCCCCCCTGAGAGAGGGTGAGATTATCGGACAAAGAATCCTTCTAAAATATCAAAATAAAAATGAATACTTTACAGCCGAAGGCGTAGGAAAGCTACCTGGCTATTATAATTATCTCATAGGCAGTGATCCCAGGTCTCATATCACAGGTGTAGGTCTGTACAATGAAGTATGGTTGCGCGGCATATATCCGGGGATAGACATTCGTTACTATTTTGATGAAGGGCATTTTAGATACGACTGGGTAGTGGAGCCGTATGCAGATGTGTCTCGTATTCGCTTCAGCATAGAGGGCGCTGAGTCTATCTACCAATCTGATGCAAACGAGATAACATTCTATACACGCTTCGGAGCGGTGCATTTAGCTGATATGCTTGCCTATCAGGCGGGAAACATAGTCCCCTCCCGCTTCGTTCGTAGAAATGAAAACTGGGAACTCGCAGTCGGACCCTATTACGCTGCCTCCCCCCTCGTGATAGACCCCGTTATGTATTCCAATTTGCTCGCAGGAGGAGGATGGGAAGAAGCACAGGCCATAGCTGTGGATAAAAATGGCAGTACTTATGTAGTGGGGTGGACATTATCTCCAGACTATGATATTTCCTCAGGTGCTTTTCAGGCCTCTCTAAATGGCAAGATAGACGCATTCATAACAAAAACGAACGCCTCCGGGAAGTCTCTCATCTATTCCACCTTTATAGGGGGAAAGGGAACAGAGATCGCCTATGGAGTGGCAGTAAGCAAAGACGGCCACCCCTATATCGCTGGCTATACAGAATCCCGAGACTTTCCCGCCACACTGGGAAGCTTCCGCGCAAAGTATAAAGGAACTAAGGCTTCGCCCCAAGAAGGCTTTGTAATTAAGCTGAATCAGCAGGGCACCAGCGCCCTTTATTGCACTTATTTAGGAGGCACTCTCAACGACATAATCTTTGACATAGCCTTAGACGCTGAGGAAAATGCCTACGTGGTAGGCTATACTGAATCCGTTAGGTTTCCCGTGAGCAAGAAGGGCTTTCAGAAAAGAAATAAAGGGGGCAAAGACGCTTTCATAACAAAGATTGCCCCTATGGGTAATAGTGTGATCTATTCCACCTACTTAGGTGGGAGTAGAACAGATGTGGGATTGGCTGTCGCTGTAGATAATAGAGGGCATGCTTATATCACAGGCTATACAGAGTCATTCGACCTTCCTACTACAGAAGGAGCTCTCCAAAGAAGACATGGGAATGCTGCTGACTCCTCATTTATATCCAGAGATGTATTTGTAACAAAGTTTGACCCAACTGGGAGAGCTCTCATCTACTCCACTTATATAGGAACTAAAGACCAAGAAATAGCCGCCGGCATAGCCGTAGATGCAAGTGGAAGCGCTTACATTACGGGTACAACTAACTCTCAACAGTTTCCCGTTTCTAAGGGAGTTGTTCAGCCCACTTTTCGGGGCAAATTAGATGCTTTCGTACTCAAGCTAAACAATATTGGCTCTACTTTGCTTTTCTCCACCTATTTAGGCGGAGAAGAGTCTGATTTTGGTCGTGATATAAAAGTTGATAAAAAGGGATATGTATATGTAGTCGGAAGTACGAAGTCTGACCGCTTTCCAGTTACCCTGGTTTCTTTCCAGAGAGAAAGACAAGGGGAAAGCGATGCCTTTCTTGTTCGCTTAGAATCCAAGGCTAAAAAGATCATGTATTCCACTTACATAGGGGGCTCGGACGCAGAAGAAGCATACAGCTTGGACATAAGCGAGGAGCATAAATTATTTGTCACAGGTTTTACCCTCTCTGATGATTACCCTGTGGGAAGGGGCAGAGAAAAAGCATATAGCGGTGGAAAGGATGTTTTCCTAACTCATCTAAGCACTTCTTTCCATTTTGATGATGTAGATTATTTTATTAGGGATGAAGAAGGAAATACCTTTTTTCACCAGGTATGCGCAGACCCCGTCTATTCTGCTGAGGTAATTGATAGAATAATAGAAAAAACAGAAATTATTCGCAAAATGCTCACAGCCCGCAATAAAAGAGGCCAAGTACCCCTCCATGTAGCCGCCGCTAACCATAACCCCCTCTTAGTGAGATATATACTAGACCTTAAGGAAACAGACGTAGATATAAAAGACTTCTACGGAGATACGCCGCTATCCTTAGCGATGGACTCGCCGACGGACTCAAGAGGCAAGTATGATGTGATAGATTTACTCATGCAGGCAGGCGCAAGCACAGAGTACGTATTCAGCTTGAGAGAGGAGCGGCGTAAAAAAGCCCTTGAAGAGAAGAAAGCCCAAGAGGAAGAAGCAGAGAGAGAAAGGCAGCAATTCCTATACGAGCAGGAAAAAATGGCTTACATAAAGAAAATGCAAGCTGAGGCAGGCCTTATAGAAGCCCAAACTCGTAAAACCAGAACCGAGGCAGAAGCTACAGAAGAGCAGATAAGGGAAATGCGACATAGACGAGAACAGGAAAGAATACAACAGCTCATGGAGAATGTAAATAAAAGCCTCCAGATAATGATGGGTTCAGATTAGGCAGATATATGAGAATACCATGTATATTGATACTCGTTTTCGGCTTTCACGTTTTGTATTCCCAACCTCCTGAAGAAGAGCTACTTGAGACAAAGCCTGCTACTCCCCAACCTCAGACCCCTAGGGCAACCAAAGAAAAGTTCAGCTATTTGAGAGCAGGAATCGGCGCCTGTCCTCAGATCACTTTTATCAGCAATTCCGACGACGCGATGGACGATTGGGACCCCGGTGGCTCTGTAGCCCCTATTTTCATGCTCACCTTTGAACCTATCAAGCATATAGCTTTAAGGGGAGAGTTGCTCTATTCTCACTACAAGATGAAGCTAAGTCAGCCAGACTGGTTCTTTTTAGAGGATTATGACATTTTTTACAATTATACTCTCAATACATCTCTCAAATATCTTCAGACTTCCCTGCTTTTATTTCTACAAACAGGTGCTCTCAGTGGAGCTCGCCTTGCCCTATTTGGCGGTATCCAGCCCAGCTTTTTAGTCAGTTACTCAGATGAGATGGAATATGTACTCGCGGACACAAACGGTTTCTCTATAAGCGGAAGCCTAAGAATGAAAGGGGGGGAATTCAAGGTATATTTTGAAGATAGCATATACAGAGCCAGATTAATCCGAGAGCCTTACAAAAACACTGTGATGGGACTCCTATTCGGCTCAGAAGTCGCTATCTTACTGGGCAAGACGGCAGAGCTTTGTCTTCAGCTTCGTATCGCTGTAAGCACAGACGATGCAGAGAACAAACAGGTATCTTTGAGCTTTCCGAATCATCCCAGCGAGCCGCTGTGGGGTAGTTTAGGAAAAGGTTTAAGTTTCTTAGGATATGGGCTTCAAGGAAATCGCAGTCCTACAACACTCATATCCCTAGGACTCTTAGCGGGAGTGAATTTTACCATAGGTAAATGGTAAAACGAATGAAAAGTCGCTAACTTCCTCGTTTTCCCATAATAAAAAGGGAGCCTTCATTGAGAGAACTCCCTCGAAGGCCGTGCTTTTCTTGGCTCTATTATTTACGCTTTAGTTCGTCGTATAACTCCATAGCCCTTTGATATTCATCCTCAACAGCCTGAGCCTTAGCAAGGGTAATAGCCTTTTCCAGCGCTTTAAGAGCTTGCCCTTTTTCGCCAAGTTTATGCTGCAAAGCTCTCGTAGTCTCACAGGCAAACCCGTTCTCCAGATTCAACGCCAAAGTCCTGTCTATCCATTTGACGGCCACCTTGAGGTTATCCTTTTCCTCCATGCACTTGTAGAAAGCCTAGCCTAATATATCTAGCTTTTTCAGAGAGCGGCTGAGGTTGCCTCCCAAGAAGCATCTCTCCATACCGCAAGCATGTGCTAAGAAGGTGCCTGTCCATCTCCCCCATAGTTCTATATCCAAATTTCCATAGGGCGCTTAGCAATGATCCCTCAGCAAAGGGGACTTTTGACCTGACTTCACTAAGGTAGGAGTCAATCATAGGATAGATGCTGCTCCAGTCCTGTGACCCATCACCAAGGCATACCACAAAATCCTTGAGCACTGCTTCTGTGTAATCCGTTAGAACTTGATGATAAGAAAAGTACTTCACCAAGCTATCTGGTAGGCTAAGCCCATACTTCCGATGGTATGTATCATCCGAAGAAGCTAACTCTTTGAGCGCCCTATACATACTCTCATCTTTCCCCTATGCGTTACAGACCGAACTGACAGTCTAGATATAAACCTCAAAGACTTGACATATCTCCCGCGCTTTCCTGTTTGTCTCCACGAACGCTTTGAGATAAGTAGCAAGTAAGGAAAGGCTTCTATCTCCCTCTGCATATTTCTTTTTCAAAAGTGAAGTGTAGCTCCTCTTGACACTGAGCATTTTTTGAACGAAATATTCCACCCCTTCTGCAGAGGTGCCATTTGCAACTTCCGCTAGAACGCCTACTTGGCGATAGATTATGAGATACAGAAAGGTAGGATAAGCATCTGCTCCATGTTTTTTGACAAGTTCTTCTCCACCGGGGGTATTATGCTCCTCACTGGATAGATAGATTTTGAGGAGTACCTAATCCCCCCTTTATTCTTTCAGGGAAGGAAGGGGCACTAAGAACTTTCCATTCAACAATTTTGCAAGGCCCGCACTAGGTAGCAGAGACCATGACCTAAATCAATCTGTTCTCTTCCTTAGCCTGGGCAAAGGCTTTTTAACATCTTTTTCTAAGCCCCGTAAATCCCCTATTAGCAGAGCTAAAACACGAGATAGCGCACACTACTCCTACGGAAAAATGGAGTGAAAAGCTGTGTGTACCTTGGATTTCCTCATCAGATTCGCTTATTCATCTAGGTATGTCAGCGGAATGATTTCCTCAGCCCTTTCCCACCCAGCTGAAAAAGTAGGGACATATTTTTGTTCTTATAGTATGCTCATCTATACAGAGATCACCCCCAACCCCAATAGTCTAAAGTTTGTTCTCCCACCCGAGTACCCCGCAATAGAAAGAGGTAGCTGGGAGATAACATCTCCAGAGGAAAGTGATAGCCCTCTCATCCAGGCTCTCTGGGGAGTCACAGGGGTGAGGAGTTTATTTATCACTCGTGCATTCATAACTGTCACCAAGAAAGAAGAGGCAACATGGCATGAGCTTATACCCGCCATAAAGGAAGTCCTACGTACATATCTACCAGCAGGACCTCTTCAGAATCCTCAAAAACCCGAACTACCTGAAGAAGGGGATACAGAAAGAGAAATCCAAAAAATAATAGAAGAATATATTCGTCCAGGAATAGCGATGGATGGCGGCGATGTGGAATTTTTGGGGTTTTCTGAAGGTATAGTACATCTAAAATTGAAGGGGAGTTGCTCAGGATGTCCCTCTAGCTTATTTACCCTGAAAGCTGGCATAGAGTCCCTGCTTACTCGGCTTGTACCTGAGGTCAAGGCAGTTGTGGCAGAATAGCCTACTGATTCATAGGTAGCCTCAGAGCTTCTCCAAGACTTTCCAAGAGAGAAAGAAGCTCTTTTGAATGCGCTACAGGAGCTATCTCCACTATAAGAAGTTTTTCATCAGGAATAAATCTAAAGTTATAAGAAGGACGAAGACTATCCAAAAACTTTACAAGCACTCCTAAATCAATTTCTCTACTGAAAGTCAGCCGGCTATGGTGCTTGTGAATCTGAATACGAGAGAGTCCCAGCTCATCTCCTATCCACCGTAGGCGAAGCACATCTGCAAGGGTCAATACAGCCTCTGGAAGAGGACCAAAACGATCCACTAGCTCTCTGAGAAGGTGCTGAAGGGAGGCTTCATCCTGGATAGCGTTTAGACGCTGGTATATCTCTAGGCGAGTAGCTGGATAAGGAATCCATTCTGAAGGAATACGAGCTAGCCAATCGCATTCTATGCTGCACTGGGATAGTGGGGGGCACAAAGGTCGCGAAATGGCACCTTCCCAACCTTCCTCCTCCTTAAGCTGTGCAATAGCTTCCTCTAAGAATTGCTGATAAAGGTCATATCCAATTTCTGCTATGAATCCACTCTGCTCTTTCCCGAAGAGGTCCCCTGCCCCTCTTATCTCAAGGTCCCGCATAGCGATCTGGAAGCCGCTTCCCAGCTCGCTAAACTCCTCCAGCGCTTCTAATCGGCGTAGAGCCTCTGGACTCAGATGAGCAAGGCTAGGAACGAGAAGATAACAATAAGCTTGCTTCCCTCCCCTACCCACTCTTCCACGCAGTTGATGAAGGTCGCTTAGCCCAAACCGATGTGCATGATTGATAAGGATGGTATTCACATTTGGAATATCAAGCCCCGCTTCCACGAGATTAGTAGTAACTAGTACATCTATCTCCTGATAAATAAAGCGTAGGAGTATATCCTCCACCAGCCTACCAGGCATCTTTGCGTGGATGAAGGCCACCTGAGCCGTAGGCACAAGCGACATTATCCGCTGAGTAAGGGCAAGCAAATCTCGGATATTATTATGTACAAAGAACACTTGTCCCCTTCGGCTCAACTCTTTCTCTATTGCTTCCTTTACAAGCTCCCAGGAAAAGGGGCGTACAAGCGTCTCTACGGGAAGCCTATTAGGAGGAGGTGTAGTAATAAGAGAGATTTCCCGAATTCCACTAAGAGCCATCTGTAGTGTACGAGGAATGGGCGTGGCGCTCATAGATAGGGTATCTACGGTGGGGTGACGTGTACGCAGCTTTTCCTTAGCTATCACACCAAACTTGTGTTCTTCATCAATAATAATCAAGCCTAAGTCTCTGAAGAGCACATCATCTGAGAGAATACGATGCGTCCCAATTAGTATATCTATCTCACCTGCAGCTACCTTGCGCAGGATTTCTCTCTGCTGTTTAGGCGTTTGTAAGCGGGTAAGCGCCTCTATCCGCACAGGAAACCCCTCCAATCTCGCCTGAAACGTACGCAAATGCTGCATTACTAGCACTGTAGTGGGCGCTAAAACAGCAACTTGCTTTCCGTCCTGCGTAGCCTTGAAAGCCGCACGGACTGCCACCTCTGTTTTACCAAAACCCACGTCTCCACAGAGTAAGCGATCCATAGGATAAGGGGCTTCCATGTCCTTCTTGACTTCCGCCGTGGCTTGCAGCTGGTCTGGAGTTTCCTCATAAGGAAAACAGGACTCCACCTCTATCTGCTGGAGAGTATCTGCACTGAAAGCATAACCTGCCTGCATGCGCCTACGCGCGTATAACTTTACGAGGTCTATAGCTACCTCTTTGAGCCGACGCCTGATACGTTGGGTAGTTCGCTGCCATTCATTTGTCCCTAATTTGCTAAGCTTAGGAGGTGTATCCGTAGCAGCCCTATAACGCCCTATGTCAGAAAGCTGATGGATAGGCACATAAAGCGCAGCATCATCAGCAAAGATGAGCTTTACCCCTTCCTGAGGAGGCTCCGAGTGAGGTATCGTAACTAAACCGCCAAAGCGCGCGATCCCGTACTTCTTATGAACCACTATGTCTCCAACCTTTAGCTCATGCAGCTCTCGTAATGCCAAAGCTTCACTGCGGCGGAAGCTGCGATGCACAGGAGGAGCATATACCCTGCGAAAAATTTGATGATCCGTATAATAAGCCTGTTTGCTCTCCGCATCATAAAAGCCTTGAGAAAGACTCCCTATAACAAAGTGAACGACATAAGGGAGTTCAACTACCTCTAAAAGCTTTTGCAGACGCACCTTTTGCCGCTCACTCTCTGCAAAGAGATAAAGTTTTTCCACGGGTAAGGTTCGTAGGTGCTCATAAAGAAGTTCCAGATTATGAGGGAAGCTCGGCTGAGGATAAGTAGCATACTTCAAGACACTGACAGGCGAGAGAGCGGGTTCATGTCCTAATTCAATACCTCGCTTAGCCAAGGAGAGGAACATTTCAGAGGCAGCAGAGGCATGTCGGGAAAGATAGGCTAAGCAAGCCTGCCCCTCTACTAAGAATATCTCAGCCTCCGGTGGTAGAAACTCAGAAAACCAGCTTTTAGGCTGTTCCTCAAGCCGATTAGGGGGCGGTAAAATAACAGCTTCTTCTAACTCACCCTCTGATACCTGCTGCTCTGGATCAAAACGATGGATACGACTAATCTCTTCGCCCTCAATACGAAGGCGTATAGGAAAGAGATGGGCGTAGCTAAAAACATCTATGACAGCCCCTCTCCAAGCGAATTGTCCAGGCTCTGCTACTATGTCAGTCTCTATGAAATCATAGGTAGAAAGAAGCTCTATGAGAAACTCCCGGTCCAACCTACTATGCGACCTGAGAAGAAAGAGATGCGCTGCCCATACCCTTGGACAAGGAAGGGGCTCCACCAGGCTCTCAGGCCAAGTGATAAGCCATACGGGCTTGCTTTGGAGCCATTGACTAAGGGCATGGGCTCTCTCTAAACGACGAGCATTTACCAGGGGAAGAGAACCCTCACCGGTAGGGGGAAAAAGGTAAATACGCTCTGTCTCCGTCAGAAGCTTAAGGTCTTGATAGAGCTTAATGGCTGCATCTGAGTGAGGTACGATTATCAAGCCTGGTCCCTGGCTCTCACAGAGATGCTGAGCTATCCAGAAAGCACTAGCTGCGCCCTTCAAGCCTTCTACATGCAAAGGGCGGCCCATTTCCCTAACGCATGCTGTGGGAAATGCCAGCGGAACCTTCATTCACCGCACAAATATATGACCCCACGCATGAGCAAAGCCATCGTAGATTTGTGAAGGTGTGGAGAATAGGTGCAGCCAAAGAAAACATTACTTATTTTGAGCCAGGAATAGGACTTTTAGGATGGGGAAATTCCCGCCATGTAGCTTATGCAGTAGAGTCTCAGTTGTATGCTCGGGCTTTTTGCTTCCAAGTCAATGAAGGGGCACCGCACTTCTGGGTAGAAATAGATACCTGCTTCGTCTCAGTAGCCCTCTGGCAAGCAGCCTATAGAAAACTGCAAGAGCTTTTTCCGACCCTACGCCCCTCCCAGCTCATGATTACAGCTAATCACACTCATGCAGCACCGGGCGGGTATTCCTATCATCTACTTTATCATTTGAATACACCCGGATTCCACGCCGGTGTATTCGAGAAAATATTAAACGGAATTGTAAATAGTGCTAAAAGTGCATTTGAGAACAGGATAGAAGCAGAACTTTTTTTCAATTTTTCCTCCTACCCTACTGAAGTTCCTATTGCTTTCAATCGCGCTATGGAAGCCTATCTCAAGAATCCGATGGCATCCACCAATAAGCCAGAAGCAGCAGTGGACCGTACAGCTTATCAACTAAATATTCACCCAGGCGGACATTTCATCAACTGGTTTGGGACCCATACAACCACTATCCAAGAAGAGAATCTCTGTATTTCCTCAGACCATAAAGGGTATGCCTCTGAGTTGTGTGAAGAGGCTTCAAGGGCGATAGCCGCTTTTGCTCAGACGACAGCGGGGGATGTTACACCTAATCACTTCACCTTTCCAGGGGTACGAGTGCGGCGAGGACCTACCCCTAACCCCTTTGAAAATCGCCGACTAATAGGCCGCTATCAGGCGGAAATGTCTCAGAAACTGCTCAGAGAACAAGGAGAGAAGCTCTCTCCTCACTTGAAAGCATGGTGGAGATGGGTGGATTTTTCCCATGTAGAAGTAGAGGAGCCCTATACGCGCGGAATGGGACGAGGCACTACTGGCCCTGGCGCAATTGGTGTAGCTTTTATTGGAGGTACAGCAGAGGGAGGCGGCGTCTCCTCCGAGTGGGTGCGAATCCTCACTATTCTCACCCGCTTAAGAGGTCTTTCAAACCCGCCCATTCATGGAACAAAACCTATACTTATTGAGAGCGTTACTAAAAAAATTTTCGGGACCCGTAGATGGGATACCCTACCCCTTCCTTCTACAGACCCCGTGGCGAAGTACCTCCATTGGCTTGGGCGACAAAGAGGACGCTATGTGCCTTTCCCCCTCACACCGCAAGTGCTTCCACTTCAAGTATGGCAGCTTGACTCAATAGCTATTGTAGCTCTCCCTATGGAGCCTACTACTATGGCAGGCCAGCTCATACGCGAAAGGCTTTCGGGTTTACTGGCTCCCAGAGGGGTGCGTCATATTATCGTACAGGGATACAGTAACGGCTATGCCGGCTATCTTACTACCTACTGGGAGTACCAATACCAACGCTACGAAGGGGCACACACTCATTTCGGCAAATTCACTTTAGCAGCTGTAGAAAAACTCCTCTCCGAGATGATTTTAGATAAAGGCGAGTCAGCAGAAGAACCCCCTTTTATTCCATTAGAGCAAGCTCGCAAAGTACTCTTCACATATGAGGTGGCCCGCTCTATTCAGTAGCCTACTATTACTGCAGGCTCAAAAGATAATCAAACAACGAGTATATGGCGGCAGCATGGCTGATGTGGCTGTACGAGCTTTTGCAGACAGTTTGGGCTACTGGCTTATAGGACATACCACTTCTCAAGATGGCATACTGAAAAGGAAAGGATATAACTCAGACTTTTGGGTAGTAAGAATAGATAAGGAGGGAGAGCTTTTATGGCAAGCTACTTATGGAGGAAAAGGAGATGAAGAACTTACCGATGCCCTTGTCTTACCAGATGGAGGGTTAGTACTTGTAGGATGGTCCAACTCATCTGAAATTTCGCATGGAAAAAAAGATGCTTTTATTGTCTGCACGGACCCCTTAGGAAAAGTGCGCTGGCAGCGATGCATAGGAGGGAAAGGAAATGACATGGCTCAAGGTGTAGCTCTCCACGAGGGCGGTTCTCTATGGGTAGTGGGACAAATAGGCTCGCAGGACTCTATCCTCAATCCTAATCCGCTTGGGGGTGTGGATGGATGGCTTTTATGTTTCTCTCTTCAGGGAGAGTTGCTTTTCCATGGTGTCTTCGGCGGGTCAGGGAACGATTACCTCCGATTAGTTGTGCCTTTCTCTGCGGACACCCTGTGGCTCATAGGTGCCTCCGATTCGCAAGATGGACACATTCAGAATCCTCTGGGTAAAATGGATATTTGGCTTGTAGAAACTGATAAAAAAGGTAGTTTTCACCGAAGCTGGAACATAGGGGGTAGCGACTTTGAAGAGCCTTATAGTTGGGTGCGTAGTCCTCAGGGAGAAATATGGGTTGCAGGTACGAGCTTTTCCCCGGAAGTCGCAGCATATGGGCGCGCTGATGGGGTGATCTGGCGAATCCAGCCAGAGGGCATGGCACACGCAGCATGGAGCGGAGGGGGGAATGGAGACGAGGGTCTAAACTTTCTGCGCATGACTGCCGAGGGGGATTGGCTCTTAGCAGGAATGACAAGCTCAAGAACTGGCCTTATCCCCTCTCTTGCCGGATTGTATGATGGTTGGGTAATTAGGTGGCGCTATCAGAGCGATTCCCTTATTTTTTGCTATACTTTTGGAGGTAAAGATGTGGATAGCTGGATAGCAGTTTTTCCCTACGAGGGGGTTTACGTAGGAATAGGCACTACAGCCTCTCCAGGGGAGCAGTTAGGCATTCGCACCTATGGCAGTGCAGATTATTGGGTAGTATGGTGGACACCTGATACAACCCCAGTTATGAATCTATCCGCTTATGCGCCTACGATTCTCACGGGGTATGTCCTCACAGAAAACAAAGGAACGCCCTTTCAGCTATTCTTTCGGGATGCAAAAGGGCAAATCATAGATAGCTTGATGGGAGACAGCACAGGCTTTTTCCGATGGAGAGTTCCAGATACACTCAGCGGAGAAATTCGGCTCAGTGTCCACGCGCCCAGTCATGTCTGGAAGGAACTAGGGCTCTCTCCAAGAAGAGGGAAAGAAAACCGAATAGGCATCTACTTAGAAAAGCTCAGAATTGGTATAGTTTTGCCTCTATTTTATGGACAACTAGAGGAACTGGCTCGCTTCCTGCGTCTCAATCCTCGCGTAAGGCTTGAATTAGCAGGGCACACCGATGGTACCAGCCTACCTGAGTCTGAAATCCAACTATCCCGCGCACGTGCCCAAGCCGTACGAGACTACTTGGTAGGCAGAGGAATTCCAAAAGAACGCTTCTCCATAGTGGGGTATGGAAAAGCCCGCCCTATCGCCGATAATGCTACCCCTGAAGGACAGCAAAAAAATCGCAGGGTAGAATTCCGTATACTTAGCTGGTGAAGTTCCTTTATCTTTATAACGCACTATGCAAACTTCCCCATCCCTCTTGAAGTACGTCATCTTAGGCTGGACAGGACTGTACTTAATTATAACAGCTCTATACTTTTATAAGTATGTTATCCGATTAGGCTATGGTTTCCCTGCAATGGTAGAGGCGTATGATCCTCAGTATGAATACATAGGTCCTGTACTATATTTACTCAAGCAGGGCGTTTATTGGACAGATTATAGAATGCCGGGCTTCGCTGCTATCTATGTCATTCTATATGGAGTTACTCAAAATGAATATTACGCTAATGTCCTCTTTACAATCTTATCTCTTTTAGCAATCATAGCAGCAATGATTCTTTCTATGACTTATGTCATGAATAAAACTAAATCTTACCTCTATGTCAGTCTCATAGGATTTGCGTGGGCTACCAATCCTGTTTTACATCGCTGGTTTTCGATAGGTACAGAGGGGATGGCGATTAGTTGCATTATCCTTAGCATTATTGCCTTGGCGCGAGAACGGTACCTATTAGCTGGTACTCTACTGACTTTGAGCATTTTTTTACGCCCTATCTCAGGCGTGCTATTAGTACCGATAGGACTCCATCTCTGGAAAGTAACCGGTTATCCTCCTCCATGGCAATTTTCAAAGAATAGAGCTATAATTCTTACCTTCCTGCCCTTTCTAATAACAGAGTCAGCCTGGATCATAAGAAACTATCTCAGATACAAGGACTTTAGACCTCTCTCTGGTACAGGAACCATGCAAAACGAGACAATGTATGGCACTCCCGAGGTAAAATCCATCTCTCTCCTAATAAGAATGGGGATGTCTACAGATAATACCCTCTCCCAACTTTTTGAGCATGGAAAAGTCATAGACAGTGCAAGTTTTATGTTTTTCGTCCCTAAAAGGTATCTCCCTGATACACTCCTCACCAAACTCAAAAGGCTCATACACATGCAAAACAGCCGTGCAGAGAAGGACTGCGATTATCTACTAAAAATAGAGCAACTCAGTGGTGAGATTATGAAGGATGTGAAAATACCCCTTTATGCCAAAGTACTTAATAGACTATACCACTCCATATTTGGAGATATAGTTTTCCTTCACAAGGAGACCTCCCCTTGGAGACTAATCCTGCTGCTTGCAAAGCATCCCCTACACGCTATAAGTAGTATCCTGATAGTATTAGTTCTTACAATCCCCATAGGAATTCTAGCCTCAGCCATCTTATGGCGAGGAGACTTTCTCAAAGTCTTGCTTTTAGTACTTATAGGCGTTTCTCCCATGTGGGCTCACTTGCTGACTGGAATAGTTGACCATCGCTACCTAACTTCTTATCTACCTTTAGCTACACTAACCCTCATAGAATCTACTCTTTATCTTCAAAGAAAAAAGAGTTAGAATATTTCTATGCTTCGCACAGGAATGCTTGCTCACTTGCAAAAATATTACACCTCCTTAGTTAATCCAAGGCGCCTCATTACGAAGGAGGTAAAGATTGGAGAGGTACCGGTGGGAGGAAATAATCCCATTCGTATTCAAACCATGACCACCACAGACACATTAGACATAGAGGGCACAGTAGCACAGGTAATTCGGCTGGCAGAAGCAGGTTCAGAATATGTGCGTATCACTGCTCCAAGCCAAAAGGAAGCAGAAGCATTAGCGGAAATCAAGAAACGCGTTCGTGCAGCTGGCTACCGGGTACCCCTTGTAGCAGATATTCACTTCACACCTAAGGCTGCGGAGATTGCAGCCCGTATTGTGGAGAAGGTCCGAGTCAACCCAGGTAATTATGCCGATAAGAAGCGTTTTGAGAATCGCACCTATACGGATGCCGAATACGAGGCGGAATTGCAACGAATCTATGAGCGCTTCGCTCCCCTTGTACGGATATGTAAAGAGTATGGAACAGCTCTCCGAATCGGCGTAAATCACGGCTCCCTTTCTGACCGCATACTCAACCGCTACGGAGATACCCCCGAAGGCATGGTAGAGTCAGCTATGGAATTTGTACGGATTTGTGAAGCAGAAGGCTTTGACCAGATAGTTATTTCTATGAAGGCTTCCAATCCAGCGGTGATGGTAACTGCTTATCGCCACCTAGTAGCACGCCTAAAAGCACATGGAAGGCTGTATCCCATACACTTGGGAGTGACAGAAGCCGGAGGAGGAAGCGATGGAAGAATCAAATCCGCCTTAGGCATAGAAGCTCTTCTGCTTGATGGAATCGGTGATACAGTAAGGGTATCTCTCACTGAACCCCCAGAAAATGAACTACCTACATGTAGAGCCCTCGTGTCTTTTGCAGAAACCTACAGAGACATTTCTCTAGACCTTCCCGAACCTACATGGGAAAGTGGAGGGCTCTCCTATGAACGCTTCGCCCGAAGAGCTGTAGAAAACATTGGAGCAAATTTCCCAGCTGTAGTGATCGCTGACCATAGCAGAGAAGTAGGAGGAATATCTCTCTACTACGGAGAGAATGCTCCTGATTTCATATACGTAGGGACTCATGTTCCTTCCCCCATGCCGCCAGAGAGGCGATTGATTCTTGAAGCAAAAACTTGGGAAAAAGTAGGCCGCCCGATTGATACTCCCTTTTTTCCATCATTAGCCGACTGGAAAAACGCCTCCATCAAGCACCCCTCTCTCAACTGGGTGCGTCTGAAACCAGAAGATTTACTCAAGGAAGAACTTGATTTTCTGGAAGAACCACACACGGTTTGGGTATTAGAAACAGATGTGCCTATCCCCTCTAGGGCCTTACGCTGGATGCGCCTGTATGCTGCTCAGAAAGGCTTCTTCCCTCCCATGGTAGCCCGGCTTATTTTACCTCCCCCTTTGCAAAGTCCAGAACCCTTGCCTGCCCATGCTATTGCTGTAGAGATGGCGTGCCACACAAGCTTATTACTTTTAGATGGGCTAATAGATGGGCTCTGGCTTTACATTCCCGGGCGCCCCCCTGCAGTAGGTGTGCGTCTTGCATTTGACCTACTCCAAGGAGCACGCATGCGACTTGTCCGCACTGATTATATTGCTTGCCCTTCCTGCGGTAGGACTTTATTCAACTTAGAAGAAGTAACCGCTCGGATTCAAGCCCGTACCTCTCATCTCAAAGGCCTCAAAATAGCCATCATGGGCTGCATTGTAAATGGGCCCGGAGAAATGGCAGATGCAGATTATGGTTATGTAGGAGCAGGTCCGGGCATAGTGCATCTCTATAGAGGCAAGGAGATAGTCCAAAAAGGTGTAAAAGAAAATGACGCTCTTGAGGCCTTGATAGCTCTCATCAAGGCAGATGGGAAATGGGTAGACCCACCGGAAATACCCTCTTCAGCCTAACTACTGCCTCTTCAATCATCTCAATAGGACGAGCAAAGCAAAGACGCAGCCAACCCGGATCATGACCATTATGATAGAATGGACTTAGGGGAATCGTAGCCACACCTACTTCTCTTGTCAGCCGTTCTGCTAACAACTCATCTTTCTCCTTTATAGGAGGACGCACCAAAACGAAATAGGAACCTTCGGGGGGCAGCACTTCCAACGAGGTATGCTCTACAAGAAGTCTAATCAGCAGCTGCCGCCGCTCCAAAAGAGCTTGATGAAAATACTTTGCTCGCTCGGGTGCTTCACCTAAATACCTTGCTATCACCTCCTGAAGGGGCATTCCCGCACAATATGTAACAAACTGATGTACACTCCGAATCTTCTGTGTAAGCGAAGGGGCAGCCAAAACATACCCTATACGCCATCCTGTAGCCCCTACCATTTTACCCAAAGACCCTACAATCACCGCTTTTGAACGAAGTAGGGAGGATTGGCGAATGCTTAGAGGAGGTACACTCTCCGCCTTATAAGGGTCCGTATGCCATGTCATGAGCTCATATGCCTCATCCATCACGAAGTGCAAATGGGGATGAAGAAGGGAGATCCTCTCTATCCATTCTATGTCTTCTGCCTTAAGCTGCCTCCCTGTAGGATTATGGGGGAAATTCAGTATAAGAAGATCGGTGTGGGTATCTATGCTCTGGACAATCGCCTCCCAAGGAATTCGCACTCCCTGCGAATGCAGTTCAAGCGAAAAAGGTACAGGAAAAGCTCCTGCCATCTGAATGGCAGGCAAATAGCTGTCATAAGCAGGCTCTAAGAAAACTACCTTATTTCCCGGACGGGTTAGTGCCACAACCGCAGCAAAGAGCCCTTCAGTAGCGCCTGTGGTAATTGTAATCTCGCTCTCAGGATCATAAGATGTGGAGAAATAGTACTCAGACAGCAGAGCTACTGTCCTACGCAGTGCAGGCAAGCCCGCAGGAGCACTATACTGCTGCAGTGAAGGATTTATTATGTTTTCCCGCGCATACTCAAGCAAAATGGGGTCTGGCTCTAACCACATGAGCCCCTGGGCAAGGTTTAGCGCGCCACACTGCTCTGCTAAGGCAGTCATCCGAGCGAAAATGCTCGTCCCTATCTTAGGATGCATGCGATAAAAATAATAATCCTCTCCGCTGCCTTGTCCTTCACATAAAGGAGAGAGGATAGGGTACTTACGAGGAGCTGAATTGCTAAAACCTACTCCGAAGTAGTAGGAGTCACAATACCTCCTGCACCAAAGCTAAGCCGTGCGAAGAAACGCTCAGGGGTTATACTAGGTCCCTCATTCAGTTTTAACCCTCCGCTATCCCATTCTTTCATGGAACCAAGGGCACGGAGGTAGCCTAACTGGAGTCCCACTAAAGGCCCTTTTCTAAACAGATACTGAAAAGAAAGGACCACCTCTCCTATGGCACCTCCTGTAGAGAGTTCCCGTGGGAGTATTCCTGGAGAGCTAACAGCTTGCTGGAAAGAAGCCGAACTAGGCCGCCCTTCTAGCTGGAAAGTGTAACCTCCTCCCCCTACCCCTAAGGCAGGAAGAAAGATAAACTGCTCCTTGATTCTCAGTGGAGAGCCTAACAGAAAGACGCCGGATCCTCCTGTCAGCCTATCTCCAAAAATAAACTCTCCCTGTCCTCCCAGGAAAAGCCGGCCTAGGTAAGAGCCTCCTCCTCCACCTACTGTGAAAGCCGTAGCTGTAGAGGGATAGGAAAGCCCTGCATCTTGTAATGTTTTTGAGAAGCCTTCATATCCTCGTATAATCGTATAACCTCCCATAAACCATCCAGCGCCGCCCCACATACCTTTTGATTGGGCATAAGCACTGGCAGATAATAAAAGGCTACCCAAGCTAACTCCAAAGTACCTCATGGCGTTACAAAATTATTGAAGACGTGGAGTCGGCAAATCCCAACTTTGCGCAAGTAATTCAATTATGAAGACTTTTCAAACTATTCCAAAACGATTTTTCGGAAAATTCTGAGGCGCCTTGTCCAGCTCAGGACCGTCACGTAATACAGATAGTATAGCACAGGAACTACTATGAGAGTAATAACCGTAGCAAAGCTTAGCCCAAAAATAATAGCGCTTGCCAGAGGAAGCCAGAAAAATGCTGTGTCACCTCCAAAGAAAATCTTAGGGTCTAACTCGGAAAATAGGGACACAAAGTCTATGTTGAATCCTACTGCAAGTGGAATAAGCCCCAGCACGGTGGAAGCAGCAGTGAGCAAGACTGGCTTGAGCCGTATGGAAGCACCCTCAATAATAGCCCGCCGAGTACGATAGCCACGCTGTTTTAGCTCATCTATGAATTCTACCAGTAAAATCCCGTTCTTTATCACTACCCCCAGTAAAGCTACTATACCTACTCCTGCCAAGACTACAGAGAACTCTATTTGAGACAAAGCAAACCCCCAAATGACACCAATCAGACTAAAAAGCACTTGGGAAGAGATAAGGAGAGGTTTGCCAATAGAGTTGAACTGCATAATAAGTATGAGAAAAATTCCGCCTACCGCAAGGAAAAAAGCTTTTTGTAGGAAAGCGGCTGCCTTGGCTTGCTCTTCTTGCTCTCCTCCAATCTTGATTGTAACCTCCTTAGGAATGAAAAATACTTGGAGGGCTCGCCGAATTTGCTGATTGATTTCGGTGGCATTATACCCTGGCAAGACATCTGAGGAGAGCGTAATGGTACGCTTGAGACTTTTCCTGCGTATTATCCCCTGCCCTGAGGCATAAGATACTCTTGCAAAGCTGGAGAGGGGATACTGCTTAAGTCTCCCATCACTTAGGTCCCGAAAAACAATCCTGTGAGTCATAAGCTGTTCAGGATTGCGCTGGTAGTCCTCAGCATATCGAATCTGAATGGGATACTCATCTTCTCCTACACGAAACTTAGAAGCCTCCTTGCCATAAAGAGCTGTTCGGAGCTCTCCTCCAAGCTGTGCAGAGGAAATGCCTGCCCGCTGCAACCTTTCTCTATCTATCAGAAGACGAATCTCGGGTCTTCCTAATATCAGATCGCTATTGAGCTCTTGTATTCCAGGAATTCTTAGAGAATCTAAGTAGCTTTTGACTTGAATAGCAGTCTGTATGGCAAGGTTAGGGTCTTCACTAGAAATTTCTATTTGAATAGGCTTACCTGCTGGGGGACCTGCTCTGTCTGCTTCCACTTGGAGGGTTACGCCGGGAAGGTCTTTCAGGGCATTATACACCACATCTAAGTAGGGGCGAGTGGACTGACCCTTCCGCTCTCGGAACTCTACAAAAGCCACGGTTATTTTAGCTCTATTGGGGGCATTACTAGAAGTTCTATCAAAAGGGTCTCCAGCCCCTACGCCTACATTCACCAGGATAGAAGTAATCAGGGGGTTGTTAGGTCCCAGAGCCCCCTTGACCCGCTCATAAGCCATTTGGGCGATATAGTAAGTATATTCTGCGGAAGTACCTTCAGGGAGCTTGAGATAAGCGTAGATGTAGTTTGGGTCTCGGCTTGGAAAAAAACTTATCTTAGGAGGACGTAGTGCAAAAACAAGTACACCAAGCACAAAAATAAGAATGACACCCAGCAGCACCCATTTTGGATGTCCTCGCTGGATAGCCCAAGCTAATAGGCGTTTATGAGAGTCCATGAGACGAGGTAGGACTCTAATCTGAAAAGCTTGTATCGCTTTTTTCAATACACTACGAGAAAAAAGGAAAATCCCCGCAAGTGTAACAGTAAAATTTCCCAGACCTATCCATCCGACGACATAAAAAACCCCAGCTAAAAGTCCCATTATACCCATCGTCAGAAGAAACCCCCGAGTCCATACCCTTTGCGTTCCCCCCTTTACAGGACGCATAAAATCCACAGCAAAAACTGGATTGATTATGTAGGCTACAAAAAGCGAAGCAAACAACGTAATCAAAAAAGTTACCGGCAGGTAATAAAGGAATTTCCCTGGTATGCTCTCCCAAAAAAGTAGAGGCACAAAAGGAGCCGCAGTAATCAGTGTACCCGATAAAACGGGTACAAATACTTCCGAAGCAGCTATTTGAGCTGCCTGCAAGATGGGAACTCTCCCATTGTCAAAGATTCGGTAAGTATTCTCAACTACCACAATCGCATCATCTACTACAATCCCCAGAGCTAAAAGGAAAGTAAAGAGAATAACCAGATTGAGGGTGTACCCTAAGGTGGGGAAGAATAAGAAAGCCATAAAAGATGACAAAGGCACTGCTAACCCCACAAAAAGCGCATTCTCTAGGCCTATAAAGAACATCATTACAAGGGTAACT
>JANXCJ010000130.1 GCA_025060275.1 Bacteroidia bacterium
GAGCCATGCGCTACCTCCACCCATGCGATCAGCTGCCGTGAAGTCTATCCCTACTGTACCCGAGATAGAGAGGGTCTCTCGTACCATGTATAGACGATGTGTAGGGGTTAGACTCACTTGACGAAAGCGAAGGAGTCTTCTTTCTGCCCATCCATTTATGGCACTACTGGGTCCTAATGGTTTTACAGCGAGGCGAAAGAAGACAGGAGGCTCCTTATCAGAGTACGGAGGGAGGTAGCGAAGCGGGCAAAGCGGCTTGTCTGACAGCGTACGCACTTCAAAATGCAAATGGGGTCCGAAAGAATATCCGCTATTACCTGCCCATCCTAGAGTATCTCCTGCATTCACAGGCCATTCATCAGGTGTTAGATACTTCTCCACCTCAAAACGGCGCTGATGGACCTGTAGAGCTTGTATGATTTTCTCACCCTTCGGAGCGAAGTGCGAGAGATGTCCATATACCGTGATAAGTCCCTGAGGGTGTTTTACGTATATTACTCGTCCAAAGCCTGTATGGCTTACACGTATCCTATATACATATCCTACCCCAGCTGCTATGACAGGAACTTCCCCAATCTTCTCACCTACTGAAATATCTATCCCCGTGTGAAAAGTTTGCCCCCGAATTTCCCCATAGCTTCCAGTGAGCGTAATAGGTCCCGATATAGGCCATATAAACTGCAAAACTATCCATGGCATCAGCGTAGACGAAATCGCACTACCACTGTCATTCGTTGAATTTTATTAGTAGAGATGGGGCTAAATAACCACTGGCGTATCGCTTCTTCTCCGGCTTGTTTCAGTTCAGGTGGGGCTTGAAGGCTCAGCGCCCGCGCATGAGAGACCCGACCATCAGGCAGTACATATAGTTCAAACTTTATGCGAGCCTCCTTTTGCACATTATATCTGGGCGCGACAAAATGTAGTAAACGCCGATTTTGAAGCCCTTCTTCTCCTTCACCAAACTCTAATAAACCCTGTCCTATATCACTAGTCTCAGAAGCATCGGAGAGGCTAGTAGGCTGAAAGACTTCGTTTTCTACTTCCTCTTCGCTTTCTTCTGTTTCAGGGAGGACTTCTTGGGGAGTTTCAGTAGGGGGGGTAGCCTGCTGGCGGGGAGGAGACTTGACGGGTTGGGTTTCCTTAGAAGTGATTAGGGGTTCTTCCTGAGAAGGTGTAAAAGAGCTTGTAGAGGAAGCAGGGACAGCACCGAAGTCTAATCGTCCTACTACTATATAGGGGTTCTCGTCTTCAGGCGGGATGGTGCCTCTCACGAGTACCCAGTAGTAAGCTAAAAGAAAAAATAAAACGAAGAGCAAGAAGGTAGTGCTCAAGCTGATCTGGCGGGCGCGTTTCTCTTCCTGCGCATAATTACCGGAGGTCATGGGCGGCGGGTGGCGATTACTACACTGCCTCTGTGCTCAGCAATCAGGGAGATCGCATAGGCTACCTCCTGCATAGTTACGCTATGGTCTGTCCGCAAGGTAATCACACGGCTATTAGGGTCTTGGGAAGGATGGCTCAGCGCAGCCCGAATATAGCCTGCTAAATCTTTTTTCTGTATGCGCTGATTATCCCAGAACCATTCTCCACGAGCCGTAATTGTTATGCTATGAGGAGCGGGGCTGGGTTGACTAGATGAGCCTTGAGGCAAATCTACCTTCACTCCTGCCTGATTTACAAAAGTGGAAGTAAGCATGAAGTAAATCAGAAGTAAGAAAACCATATCTGCGATGCTTGCTAAGGCAAAATCCGATTGGGGTTGTAGGCGCCGCCGAAACATAGTTAGCGAATAGGCTCTTGCAGTACATCTAAGAAGCCCATACTGACTGCCTCCATCTTAAGGATAAAGCTCTGAATGCGATTGACTAAGACATTGTAAGCAAAGTGCATGGGGATGGCTATTATGAGACCTCCTGCAGTGGTAATCATCGCTTCATAGATTCCATCTGCGAGAGCGGCTGGATTTACATTTCCCTGAAGCTGAGCTATCTTCATGAAAGCCTGGATGAGACCCGTCACTGTGCCTAAGAAGCCCACCATAGGTGCAAGAGCTGCTATGGAGGCTAAATAGGGTACATTTTTTTCTAGTTGAAGGATTTCTAAGTTGCCTTGATTTTGTACGGCTGCTGCAATATCTGGAAGGGGAGAGCCTAAGCGGCTAATCCCTTTGCCTACCATGCGCGCAAAAGGTGTAGGCGTAGCGCTGCATAGAGCCTCTGCACGCCGTAAGTCTCCTTGCCGAATAGCCGATTTGACCTGTTCCATGAAGCTTGAGGGGTCTTTGTCATATTTTGCAATAAGGAGATACCTCTCCAAGAAAATGTAAAGTCCGATAGCCGCAAGCAGAATGAGGATAATCATGCTCCATCCACCCATCACAATAAAGTCCATAAGAGTAAACTCTACCGGCTTAGGTGTAGATATTTGACCGGTAGGTGTTTGTAACCACAGCATGCCCAAAAATACAGCGTCAATCGTAGCCTGCTGCAATATATTCCTTTATCGCTTGATAAATAGCCTGGGCAATATGTTCCTGTCCTGAGGGAGAGCCTAAAAACTTTTCCTCCTGCGGGTGAGAAATAAATCCAATCTCACAAAGAACTGCCGGCATACTTGTACGCCAGAGCACTAAGAAACCGGCTTGTTTGACGCCGCGACTTGGTCTTTTAGTTTTCTGTACCAAGTTATCTTCTATTTTTTTAGCTAAACGGAGGCTCTGCTTGAGAAAAGCATGCTGCATGAGAGAGAAGATGATATAGGCTTCTTCAGAATTAGGGTCAAAACCCTCATAGGTTTTTTGATAGCTCTCTTCCATGAGGATGGCTGCATTCTCCCGCATCACTACATTAAGGTTCTCTTGACTTTTATGTTCCCCTAAAGCGTAAGTTTCTGATCCATGGATGTCCTTCTTAGGGTTAGCGTTACAGTGAATGCTAATGAAAAAGTCAGCATTGGCTTTGTTTGCTGTGTCAGCTCGGCGCGCAAGCTCTACAAAAGTATCTGTATCTCGGGTAAGGAGGACCCGAAAGTGTCCCTCTTTCCTTAGAAGCTCCGCCAGCTTGAGCGAAACAGCCAGCGTGATGTCTTTCTCCTTATACACTTTGCCCTGGGCACCCGGGTCCTTGCCCCCATGACCTGGGTCTATTGCGATTAGCACAGGTTTGAGGAGACGAAAAGAACTTAGTAGATGCAAGGTACCTATGAGTATCACTACTCTCCATAGGCGCCTACCTTTGCTCATACCTTTGATGCAAATATATCGCCTTGCAGCTATTCTTACGATAATCTCGGGGGGCTACACACAATTAGTGAAGGGCCCAAGGCAGGACTCTATACCACCTTCCCTCTGGGACTCTCTTACGAGACAGTCCCCAGCCGTTGATACAGTTTTCTACCAGGCGGCTGATTCAATTAGCCTTGATCTAATAAGAGGGGAAGGACGCTTTTACCGAGAGGTACAAATAAAGGAAGGAAAAGTCTTTCTTCAGACGGGTTATGCTTCCGTGCTGTGGGGGAAAGGATGGGTATATGGAAAAGGCCGACCACAGGGGGACTCTCTCGTGGAGCTTCCCGTTCTTTACTACAACCAAGAGCGATATGAGATGGATAGCTTACGATATGATTTGAATCACAAGCGAGGACAAATCTTTGGCATGCGTCAGAGACTTCCTGATGAAACCTTTGCTGGGCGAACCCTCCAGATTAATCCAGATGGTACATTCTACGCTGCGGGAGCATATTATACGACTTGCACAGCCATGCCTCCTCATTTCTACTTCTCTTCCACCCGTATAAAGTTATATCCGGAAGAAAGAATAGTGAGCGGCCCACTTTACATGGTAGTAGGAGACGTGCCTATGCCCTTATTCTCTCCTTTTGGCTATTTTCCTTTACTGGATCGCCGAAGTTCGGGTATCATACTTCCCTTGGTAGGGCAAGCAGCAGATAGAGGCTTTTTTGTGAGAGGACTAGGCTACTATTGGGCAATAAACCGGTACATGGATGCCCGTATAGAGGCAGATATTTTCACCCGAGGAGGGTTTCGTACAGAGCTGCTTTGGACTTACAGAAAGAAATATTGGCATGAAGGAAACTTTTCCATTCAGTACGCCTATCAGGCATTTAATGAGCCGGGAGACCCGGATTACCAGGCACTTCGGATGATATTTGTGCGCTGGATTCACCAGCAGACTTTATCACCCACTGCCACCTTCTCCGCGAACGTGCAGGGCGGAAGCTCGGCTTTCCTCTCCCGACAGAGTTATCAGGCCGCCGATTTCCTCTCTACCAATCTTCAATCCAGTATTGCTCTCCAGAAAACCTTTCCTGCATCTCCTTGGCAGCTCGTCTTATCTACCAATCATACCCAGAATCTTATTCAAAAAGTATGGTCTATTCAAGCGCCAGTGCTCGCTCTGTATCAAAATCGCATCTTTCCTTTTCAGCGCAAAAAAGTGGCTACCCCTTCTCGTTGGTATGAAAAGATAGGCTATACCTACCGCTTAGATGCACAAGGGCTCATACAGATTCCAGAAAGCCTTCTCTTCCAGCCCCTTATGCGGGATACCTTCAACTGGGGGCTTAGACACAATATCCAGATTGCAGGCGGCTATACGATATTTCGCTATTTTCAGTTTGCCCCTTCATTCACCTATAATGAATACTTATATGGGGAGCAGAGAACCTACTCTGTAGATACGTTGGGGAATATTCAGGAAAGGCGGCTGCGTCAGCCTCGTGCTGCCCGAGACTTTGGGGCAGGATTCAATCTCACTACTCGTTTATATGGCATAAGAATATTTCCAGGACGAAGGGCATTTGCTCTCAGACACACTATAATACCCAGTGCAGGCATACAATGGCGTCCGGATTTCTCTCTCCCTCGTTGGAAACTCTATCAAACATTCGTGATTAGGAATACAGAAAGGAGACTAAATCCTCTCAGTCATGGCTTTTACGGAAGCCCCCCGTCAGGTCGTCAAATGGCTCTTGTTTTCTCTATCAATAATCTCCTGGAAGCCCGATACAAAGACCTAGGGGACACCACAGGTAGGAGATTCAAGTACCTCTCGCTCTTAGACAACTTCGGCCTAAGTAGTAGCTATAATTTTGCTGCCGATAGTTTTCACCTTTCACCTATTATCCTCACAGCTCGCACTAACCTACTAAGCACTTTCCTAAATCTCAACTATACAGCTACATTAGATGCGTATAGATATGACTCTGGTGGCGTCAGAAGGCCCTTCTATAGATGGGATACCGACCGAAAGGTGGGCACTATCACGCAAATGAACTGGGCATTAGTTCTTTCGTTAGCGCCCTTTGCCTCTCAGACTCCCCCAGGAGAAAAGGAAGAAGGGTTAGTATTTTTTTCTTTGCCTTGGAGAGCAGACCTCAGCTACAACTTGGTAGGGGTACGACAGTTCTTCCCTGATTCAGCAAAATATCGCTGGATACAGACTTTGGGTCTTTCTGCAGAGGTGAACATTACACGCACCTGGCGCATACAGGTT
>JANXCJ010000131.1 GCA_025060275.1 Bacteroidia bacterium
GCCTCATATGGATGAATTTTATTATCAGACGATATAACAGATCGGAATATATTCAGAATCTCAAAACGATAATGCCTCACCTCTTCCTTCACGGAGTAGAGATGCTGGATCGCCTCTTCATATGCCTGAGAAGGCGTATAACCCAGCGAATAAAAAAGCTGCACGATAGCACCCGCTCTTTGCGGAAAGTTTGTAGGAATAGAACGAGAGGCTTCTTCTATGCGTTTTGCAAAGGTTTCTATTTCTCTGTCGTCAATTGCTCCATCTGCCTTAGCGAAGGCGTATGCAAGTCCTCCAATTCCATCCCAAAACCGCCGGCTTGTGAGCATACTGCAAAAATAGGAAAAAAACTTTACCTTTGCGTTATGCGAAGTTTTCGCTGGGTGACGGTAGGGGGAGCTTTTTTGCTTGCCCAGCCCATAGATATCACACAGAAACGAATAGACCCTTTGACCTTCACCTTTGAAGACGGCAGAACCACCCTCACAGATTATGTATTATCTCAAATTCGTCAGCATACTACTTGCTGTGGGGTAGATAACGTATATGTGGAAATCCGCATAACGCCCGACGGTACAGTAGAGAGTGTGCGTACCATGACTGGACGTAATGACTGCTATAAGCAATCTGTGAAAGATATTATC
Source organism: Bacteroidia bacterium (assembly GCA_025060275.1). Taxonomy (GTDB): domain Bacteria; phylum Bacteroidota; class Bacteroidia; order SpSt-205; family SpSt-205; genus SpSt-205. Next base: position 645 of record JANXCJ010000131.1, read on the forward strand.
CAGCCTACTCTATGGAAAGTGGAGAATTTCCGAAGTACTCGTCCTATCTACTACGAACTAAGATTTAGCGAAGAGTGCAAGGGAACTGATAAAGATAATGTTTATACACCTATACCCCCCCCAAAGGCTAACGCTCCGATTGCCCAGGCCCCCGGCCCTAAACTGGAAGGAAAAAAGGAGACGCAAGCTCCCCCAGCAGAACCCAAGGTCGTCCCCCCTTCAAAAACCCCTGAAGCGCCTAAGTCGGAAGCTACCCCTACCCGCCCCATACCCATAACTCCATCCCTGCCGGGTACTACTGAACCTAAAGAAGCACCTCTCCCTCCAAAGCAAGAAGAGGAAAAGGCTCCCTCTCCTCCCTCTTCCCCCCCTAAGCCTCCTTCTAAAAAGGACTCGCCTCCCCAACTTCCTCAAGAGAAAAAAGAAGAGCCACCTACTCGCATCGGCTCTACTCCTGCTAAAAAAGGATTTCAGCCCGGGCAAGAGCCCCCCAAAGAAGCACAGCCACCTAATCCACCTGCTGTTTTAGGGAAACTTCCTACTGACACCCTCCCAACCCCCCTCAAAGTGCAGGTCTCCAAAGAATACAGAAGCACAGGCGAAAAACGCCCTCCCCAAGAGCATGTCAATTCATATGTAAATACCTCAGGACCTCGCTATGGTGAACCCGACTATATCAACGGCCCTATAGCCAAGGCTCTTTACCTCAAGCAAGAGTATAGAAAAAGGGGTGTGTGTGGCCTGGTACATGTCCTCTTGGAAGTAGCGATAGATGCACAGGGTAACATTAGAGGCTATCGTATTCTAAAGGCTAATAGACCCGACGTAGAAATTGCTACTCCGCGGGTGCTTGCTGGAATGAAATACAAACCGGTACCCCTCCCCACCGTATTTTATACAGAATTCAAGATAGATGTAGATTGCCAGTCTGACCGAGCTAAAATAAAGCTGGATACCGTACCTGATTTTCTCTCTACTCCAGAAGGCAAACTTATTCGCCCTCCTATTCCCAAACCCTAAGAAGGGGCTTTGCAACTTTTTAGTCTCTAAAATCGTATAATTAAGTTTCTCAGAGGCTATGGGAATGCGGCAGCTCAAGATTCAGAAACAGAGTACTAATCGAGAGTCTCAATCTCTTGATAAGTACTTACAAGAGATTGGAAAAGTACCCCTACTTTCTGTAGATGAAGAAGCAGAGCTGGCGAGACGAATACGCCAAGGAGATGAAGAGGCGCTAGAAAAACTCGTAAAGGCAAATCTCCGCTTCGTAGTCTCAGTAGCTAAGCAGTATCAAAATCAAGGTCTTCCCCTCACAGACTTAATTAGCGAGGGTAATCTCGGTCTAATAAAGGCTGCTAAAAGATTTGACGAAACGCGCGGCTTCAAGTTTATCTCCTATGCTGTCTGGTGGATTCGCCAGAGCATACTCCAAGCCTTGGCGGAGCAGAGCCGTATCGTACGATTACCTCTCAACCGAGTAGGTGCCCTGAATAAAATAAATAAAGTTTTTGCCCGTCTGGAGCAGGAGTATGAGCGCGAACCCTCTCCAGAAGAAATTGCAGAAGCTATGAAGGGAACCCTCTCCGCCGAAGAAGTAGCAGAAATCATGCGCCAATCAGGAAGGCATGTTTCACTGGACTCCCCTATCGCCCCTGGGGAAGATACTCGCTTCATAGACGTGCTAGAAAACCCTGATCTCCCTCAGCCCGACCAGGTCCTCATGTATGAAAGCCTGCGGCAAGAAATAGCAAAGGCACTCGCCACTTTAGAAGAAAGAGAATCGCAGATCTTAAGAATGCACTTTGGCATTGACCAGCGATATCCGATGACCCTAGAGGAAATAGCCGAAAAACTCGGCCTTACCCGAGAAAGGGTCCGTCAAATAAAAGAAAGAGCTATCCGCAAACTTCGTAGTAATCCAGCTGTCTTGGAACCCTTACGTCAATATTTAGGTTAGACTCTGATCAAGTCCATACATTTGTTATATGCCCACCATTTACATAGATGGGCAAGCTTATACTTATGAGAAGCCCACCAAACTTCTCCAGTACTGTTTAGAGAATAATATAGAAATTCCCTTCTTCTGTTATCATCCTGCCCTTAGCATACCTGCAAATTGCAGAATGTGTCTCGTAGAGACAGGCTTGCCCCTAAAGGATCGCCAAACAGGAGAGTACATAAAAGAGCCTGATGGAACTTTGAAGATAAACTGGGGGCCTAAGCCCACACCTGCCTGTACCACAGATTTAGTACCTGATTTACATGTACGAACCCATCGCTCATCTGAAACAGTTCGTAAGACTCAACAAGCCGTGTTAGAGTTTATTCTCATCAATCATCCGCTAGACTGTCCCATTTGTGATCAGGCAGGCGAGTGCCCTTTACAGATATGGACATACAAGTATGGTCCAGAAGGGTCCCGCTTTGAAGAAGACAAAGTCAATAAGCCTAAGCGAATTCGGCTCGGTCCTCATGTCGTCCTTGATGCAGAAAGATGTATCAATTGCACACGCTGCGTACGCTTCACCAGCGAAATCTCAAAAACGCACCAACTTACAATTATTGCAAGGGGAAATCATAACTATCCCGCCACCGCAAACGGACAACCTTTTGATGATCCTTACTCGCTCAATACAGTTGATATATGCCCTGTAGGCGCTCTTACGAGCGCTGACCACCGATTTAAAGCCCGAGTATGGGAGATGAATTACACTCCTACGATATGCACAGGCTGTGCCAGAGGTTGTAATACTTATGCATGGGTAAGAGATAACTTGATAATGCGTTTCACACCTCGTAAAAACCTCGCCGTGAACGCATACTGGCTCTGTGATGAAGGAAGATTAGATTATCCTAAGTATAATGAAAGGAGAGTTTCGGGATTATACCAGACTGGCGGCATTCCAGTAGGATGGGAAGATGGACTCAAAGAAATTGCTGCTCTTCTACAAGAATACAGAGAACGCATTCTATTCGTAGGCTCGGCCTTTTGTAGCATAGAGTCGCTATATGTACTGAAGAGATTTGCGGAAAGAGTTTCTCCCTCCAGTCCGCTTTTATATCTACCGCATGTGCAAGTGGGATGGGGAGATGCCCTGCTTCGATGCGATGACCGCACGCCCAACTCAAAAGGAGCAGAGGCATTAGGATATCGCCCTACTTCCCACGAGGAGCTTCTCTCACTTCTTAGCAGTGGTAATTATGCCTTACTTTATTGGGTAGAAGATGACAAAGGACTTGAAAATCTTCTCCCTACTTTGCCCTCTCAACTTCTCATAGTAGCTCACTTATATCAGTTTATTGAAGGTTATGAGCGGATTCATTGGGTGTTACCTGCAGCGACTCACTTAGAGAGCTTCGGCACCTACCTCAACCAGAGTGGAATAGCGCAGACCGTACAACCTGTTAGGCAGTGGCAGCAAATGATACCACAGGACTGGTTCTATCTCTCCAAAAGCCGTTTAGATGCAGCGGGACAGGCTGTAGATAAATGGCGACACCCTGAAAATATCCCTGACTGCCTGCCAACTTATACACTCCTCATGAGAATCGCCGATAAGATGAGCCAGTCCCTCAACCTACCCTCAGAGCACTTAGCTTTATGGGAAAAGCTCAAAGCTACCCTTCCCTTCATGAGCCAAGCAGTATATCCTCGCCTTTTACGGAAGGAAATGTTTCGCCACAATCAGTTAGCGTTTGCTATACAAGCATAATAGTCAAGCAGTCTCTCTACGAACTGAGTAGGATGTAGAGAGGAAGAGGTAGTAGGAAGGTTCCTGAGAAGGGTAGGAATCTCTTCTGCGCTTTTGTATGTCGCAGTAGCCCACGCTGCAAGAGGATGACGAAAATCACACAACCAGGGCTTTCCCCACTGAATAATCATTTCGCTATGCACACCTTTTCCCACGAAAATAAGTGCCTTAGCCGCTGTGACATATAGCTCTGTCTCTGACTCTGAGAGCCCCAACCGAAGGTAAATTCGCGAAGGAAAACGACGAGCCGCATTTCGTAGGGGAGTAACCTCTGGGGGGGTACCCAAGAAAATTACCCTGTGTTGAGCAAGAGCAAGAATTTCTCCTATGTAAGCAGCCGAAGAGATTGCCTCAGCAGAAGCAAAAATACAGATAGCCTCTCTCGCCAGCTCAAGACATTCTAAGGGTAATCCTGAGGCAGGCAAACCTATTTTGAAGTCTTGGCTTAGGAAAGGTAGAGGAGGAATAACCTTAGCAGCATATCGCCGACGCCATTTTTCACCCAGCTTTTTTGCCCAGGGCACAGAAGATAACTGGACTATTTGAGGACGGAATTCCTCTGCTTGCCAGAGCTTCTCTATTACCCTACGCACTGTCCTAACTGGCCAAGGCCCCCAAAATCCCACATGGCGTCCCATACCATTCCAGATATGGAGAGTATAATTTGGATTGCTGAGTCCCCATTCTACATTCCAACTAATACCCCATATAGGTGCTCGCTCTGATAGTATCTCCAGAGTTCTAGCATATGCCTCAGCGAGTATGCCATAATGTGTCTCTGAATGCTGAGGAAGAAGCCATGCGATGGATATGGGCATAACGGAGCTCCAAATCTAACCACAAAACGCCGCCTATTCTAATAGGGGGTGCAATCTTGACACATAATACGAAGGGAGACAGTCCAAAATGTCAGCTTGCTTTACCTTCTCTGCGCCTTTAGTACGGAATTTGGTAACTTTGTAGATAGTATGAGCTGGAATAGCCTCAAAACTTTCCTTTTACTATCAATCCTCACCCTAATTTTAGTTGCAGTAGGCAGATTAGCCGGTG
>JANXCJ010000132.1 GCA_025060275.1 Bacteroidia bacterium
CTAATGTGTACTACTTTCTTCAAGACCCCAATAACGGCCTTATAAAGGCAGTAGCAGAATACAGCGATCCTACAAAGCCATGGCTCTCTTCCTTCTCTGTGGAATCAGCTAAATGGGGTTCAGGTCCTGCTCAATATTCCGAAGCTGCAGCTCTACCACCAAACTATAATGAATGTCAATATACGAGTACTGCTCAGAACTCACCCTATCCTCCTCCGCCGAGCAGTGCTCCGTGGACGCTATTCTATGATGGCAATAAGAAAGTTTTCTATAAGGGGGTCTTAAATGGAGGGTGGCTGCCTTATGGGCTAGTAACTCCCTTCAATGCTAACAAGCCTGATCAAGTTGGAATGGGAACTTCCTTCTGTGCAGTCCTTTCTGGGGGGTGCCCCTCCATATATGTTCAAGTTAGTAGTGATGCGCGGGAGTTTGTAACATTTGAGCGTCTTCCTAGCATGGAACTTGTAATCACCCCTGATAAAACTAAGTGGTCTCGGTGCATAGTAATTGAGGCTTCACCTTCTGCAAGCCTTTCTGCTCTGGTGAGAGCGGGCTATCCCCGCGTGGCTAAATGGAGATTGAGTCGCGATGTCATACAAGGCGACACGTTAGCGTACCGAAACGAGCCTCTTTCCATCTCCAGCCAAGGGTTTAGCTGGTTTCCGGGGTATGCAGTTAACTTAGAAACGGGTGAGCGTGTGAATGTGCTTTTTGCTGAGGCTTCATGGTTCAAGGGAGAAAATGGGGATGATATGCTCTTTAATCCTACCTCCTCAGCAGGAAGCTCTGGAGATGCCTATGGGGGGAGACACTGGATTTTCCTAACTACTTACCCCTATGATGAATGCCGGAAGTTCGCTGAATGGCTATGCGTAGCAGATAGCACGCCTACGCTCAAGACTCCAGTGGGACAAGAGAGAGGGTTAACATTCCGAAAGCAAAATGGTGATACGGTGCGTATAGATTCCTTCTTGAAGTACATAGCGTGGATGGACCTTCCTAAGGTAGCTTCACCACAGTATGAATTCAAGCATTACAAGGACATCCCCACTGAAGTGCGTATAAGAATAGGTGTGAATAAGGCTTTCGCTTCATCTGCCACGGGTGAACCTCCGACGTTTGAGTTTTCTACCAGCGAAATAGCCACGCGCACAGGGCAGAAGGAGGTAGCCAAGAACGCCTTAGACCTTATCCGAATAGTTCCTAATCCATTTTATGGACGTTCAGGAGTAGGGCGTGGTAGATACGAAATCAGCCAAGTAGATAGTCGCGCGAAACTGGTAAATCTTCCCAAACGCTGTACTATACGCATATTCACACTTAATGGAGTGCTGGTGCGTACGTTCCGAAAGGATACTGAGGAGACATTCTTAGAGTGGGACCTCAAAAACGAATACGGCGTACCTATTGCGAGTGGGGTTTATATTATTCACATAGATGCTCCAGAGTTGGGAGAGAAAGTGATAAAATTCTTCGCAATCATGCCTCAGGTAGACCTCAATAATTATTAGAAGATATGAGTAGGCGGTTTTACTATCCACTCATAATGAGTGTCCTCTTTGCAGGAAATCCTGAGCGAGCAGGCCAGGCAGGCGCCACACAACTTCTCATAAATCCCTATGCTCGGAGCTCAGGTATGGGAGGACTTAACATCGCAAGCACATACGGAATTGAGAGCATTATCATAAATCCCGCAGGCATAGCCCTAACGCGCCGCACAGAGTTTATATTTAGTCATACCCGTTGGCTTGTAGGGAGTGATATCAACATTAATGCGTTTGGATTTGCTCAAGGTTTTAGGAATGGAGGTACTTTAGGCGTAGGGGTAGTAGCGTTTGACATGGGACAATTTGAGCGTACTACTATAGAAAATCCTGATGGTGGCTTAGGGTACTTTTCTCCGACTATCCTCAATATCTCCCTCTCATATGCCAAGATTTTTGCTGATGACCGAATATTTGTCGGAGCCACAGTAAAACTCATTCATGAGTCTATACCTGACGCTGCTGCAAATGGGGTAGCCTTAGACGCCGGAGTGCAGTACAGGGACAAGAAAAATAACTTCCATCTAGGGGTAGCTTTGCGAAATATAGGTCCTCAAATGCGGTATAGGGGAGAGGGTCTTTCTGCACGAGTCAATACAGGAGGAGCTGGTAGTACCTTCACAAGTGCTATGCATACACCAGCAGCTTCTTTTGAAATCCCCTCTGTCCTTCTTATTGGGGCTTCTTATCGAATCGGTATAGGGGGAGAAACAGAGGTACGAAGTCGTGAGGTCGGTGTCTCAGGCACAGAGGCCCCTAAAGAACCTCTTTTCTCTATAATTCCTATGCTGGGCTTTTACGCACATTCTTTTCAGAATAATCAGTTAGGAGGTGGGGTGGAACTCCGCTACAAAAGTTACTTCATGGTTAGAGGAGCCTATTTATGGGAGCCTGATATCACCAATCAAGAAAAAGCTCAGAATGCCTTTAGCGGTATCAACTTAGGAGCTACTATAGAACTTCCCTTTCGTACAGGGGAAAATCGCTACTCCTCTTTTGGCATAGACTATAGTTATCGTCCTACTTATTTCTTTAATGGAACACATAGTATTGGGGCTCGTCTCTATATATGAGTCGCATCTTGACCAGAGAAGCCTTTGAGCGGCTTCGGGAAGAGCTACATGAACTAAAGACAAGAAAGCGAGCGGAAGTAGCCGCAGCAATTGCTGAGGCACGTGAGAAAGGCGACCTGAGTGAAAACGCTGAGTACAAGGCAGCCCGTGAAGAGCAGCGCCTCTTAGAGGCTCGCATAGCTGAGCTAGAAAGCCTACTAGCAGAAAGTCAGGTCATAGATCCATCGCAGTTAGATGCCTCCCGTATTGGACTACTTGCCACTGTGCGTCTCCGTAATACGAAGAGTAGTCAGGAGGTTACTTATACTCTGGTGCCTGCAGTAGAAGCCAATGTACGCGAAGGCAAAATCTCTATAGAATCCCCTATTGGAAAATCTTTACTTGGGCGTCGGGTGGGAGAGAAAGTAACAGTTCAAGTTCCTGCAGGTCTCATGGAGTTAGAAATTCTTGAAATCCATTACTCCTAATGGCTAGCATATTCTCACAGATTGTAGAAGGCAAGCTGCCTGCATATAAGGTAGCAGAGACAAATGACTATTTAGCTTTTCTAGATATTCGTCCCCTAACCCGAGGGCACACATTGGCTATTCCTAAGAAAGAGGTGGATTACATTATAGACTTAGACGAGGCGGGGTATGTAGGGCTTTGGCTCTTTGCAAGAGAGGTGGCGAGAGCTATCCATGCGGCTGTCCCCTGCGAGAGGGTAGCATTTGCGGTAGTAGGGCTGGAGGTGCCTCACGCACATATTCACTTAGTGCCTATTCGGTCAATGGCTGATCTCAATTTCCAAAATCCGCGCATAGAGCTTACACCTGAAGAGTTTGAAGCTACCGCGAGAGCCATTCGAGAAAAGCTGCAGGAATTCCACCCGCAAAAAATCGTCTCATAGGCTCGTTCAAAGCGGGTAACCAAGGGCTGAGCTCCACAAGAGCCTTTACATCTCCTCCTTTGGTAAGTATGTATATATCCTTTCCCGAGGAAGGCTCGTAGGCCTTGCTCTCCGCCCAACCTTCTGCCCAGAACCATTCCCACCACGGCCGGAGGTGCGGTGAAAGTGAATTCAGCCACCTTTCCCTCTCCAAATAGCTTTCCTGCTCAACTATAGGACGAAGCTTGTAGGGGATTCTCTCTAAGAGAGCTCGACTAAGCACACGAAGGGGAAGAAAATCAGATTCTACCCCATAATGAATCCAGCCCCATAAAGTACTCTCATCTATCCTTAGAAAGTACGGAATCCCCTGCTCACTGAGTTTTTTTCTGCTTTCTAAGAAAAAAGGAGGGGCTGCAACCTCCATCGCTCTCCACCAGCGCTGAAGAAGCCACTCCGCTCCTAATACGCCCTTATGCAGATACACTTGCCAATACATGAAACGCCGAGTTACGATAAATTTCTCTGCTGAGTTCTGTCCCTTTTCTTCTACTACTAAGTGATTGTTTACTACCGTCATCGTATGAATAAGCCGTTCTGTGCCTACTAAACCCTCCTGCACACCTGTAAAAAAGCTATCTCTGACTAAGTAATCTAGCCTATCTACATCCAGCTGGCTTGCAATCAACTCACAGAGAAAAGTAAGAGGATGATCACCCTCCCAAAGCGAACGAACCTCAGTGAGAGTACCTACACTATCTTCCAGTAGGGATAGGCAAGCATAACCTATCTCTTCATGGCTCAAAGGGAGAATGTACTTTTCTAAGCTGTGTGAAAAGGGACTATGCCCAATATCATGTAAAAGAGCTGCTAATAGTACTGCTTCCCACGTTTCTTTAGAGAGCTTTACACCTTTGCGGCTGAGGATAGAAAGGGCCTCATCCGCTAAATGCATTACACCCAGGGCATGCAGAAAACGAGTGTGGGTTGCCCCAGGATACACAAAGTGCGCTAAACCCAGTTGACTTATTCGGCGCAGGCGTTGAACAATAGGATGAGACAAAACTTTTAGGACCCTCCCCGCAGGAAGACGCACAAATCCATGTACGGGGTCATTCACAATTTTGGCTGTGTCAAGCACCTCTAAAAGGTACAAAGTCTATCTTTGCAAAATGTATTTTGCTATGAAGCTCTCTGGAAACCAGATAGAGGAATGGTGTGACTTCTGCTTGCAGGAGAGGAGCACAGCAAATAAAAGTCCCTTTGAAGAGCACATTCGTGTATATGAAGAGGTCTTCCGAGTAAAAGCTTTACCTCCTTTTTTACCTCTGTGGTATCCAGAGAAGATGATAGACTTACGTTCTACTAACTTATTTTCTATCATAGAAGAGGTTCAGTCCCTCCCTAGCTTCAAGCCGTACTGGGAGAGAAGAAACGCGGAGGAATCCCTTTATATGATTCTTCACCGCTGGAGTGTGGAGAAAAGGGCAGACTTTTGGTCTTATGTGATTCATGAAAGGCTAAAAGTGCCTTTTGAGCGTCCTCCTTCTCGTATATTAGCATTTCCACAGCAGGATATTGCTCAGCCCTGCTGGCTAGAAGATGCACAGTGGAATGTGATTCAACTTATATTTCGTCATTCATCGGAGAAAGTAGCTCTTGTTTATCAAAGGGAAACAGGTGAGGTGGAAGAGTGGACCTATGAAGCATTAGAGAGGGAGGTTAAGCGGTTGGCAAGCGCACTAAGGAAAAATGGGATTACGGAGGGCATGCGAATAGCTATCTGCATGCCTATGCGTCCTGAGGCAGTATTTCTGTATCTTGCCGCTTTGTATATAGGTGCCTCCGCTGTAACTATTCCTGATAGTTTATCAGGTGAAGAAATATTCACTCGGCTTTCAATTAGCCAACCCCAACTTCTTTTTATTCAAGATGGGATTTACCGAGAA
>JANXCJ010000133.1 GCA_025060275.1 Bacteroidia bacterium
TCCCCCTGCTCAAACTTTTCCGCGCTTTCTATTTTATACCTTACAAAACAAACCTTTCACGGATAAGGACTTAGTTATGCCAGAGCGTGGGCGAATTGTGATCTTTTTTGACCCCTATTGCGACCACTGTCAGAAACAAGCTAACTTCTTCCGTGAGCAAGCCTCTGCCTTAAAAGGCATACAAACTATTTGGGTATCTACAGAGACGGTAGAAGCCATCCAGAAATTCCAAGAGACATATTTGAATGATCTGCCCAATACTTATGTACTGAGAGATAAGGACTTTAAGTTTGATAGCTTCTTTGGGTATAGCGTGCCACCCACGATATATGTGTATGACAAGGCAGGCAAGCTCAAGGCTGTATATAAGGAGGAAGTATCGGTGGCTGCCCTCTTACGGCACTTATAGGCCGATATGACGAGACCCCGAATCTTACTTATAGACAATCATGACTCATTTACTTACAATATTGTCGCTCTATTGCACCTTGCAGGAAGTGAAGTAGGGGTAAGGACAGTGGAAGATATTTTCCCTGCTGAGATTTATCATTATCCTTGGGCTGGCATAGTCATAGGTCCAGGCCCGGGGCATCCTGCACAGCTTGCTGAAGTTTTACCTTCTCTTCTGCCTCCTGCTTCTCATATACCCATCTTGGGAATCTGTTTAGGGCATCAGTACATCGTGTATGCCCTAGGGGGAAAGGTAGAGCCAATGAAAAGACCTCTTTTCGGGGTGCAACGCTATATCCATCACACAGGGGAGGGACTATTTAGAGATGTCCCCAACCCCTTGCCTGTGGGACTTTATCATGCATTGCATGCCACCTACATACCTCCAGCCTTAGAAGTCGTAGCTCATGACGAAGAAGGACACTGCATGGCAGTTCGGCATTCTGAATATCCTATATGGGGGCTTCAATTTCACCCTGACTCTATTTTGACTCCTCACGGACTGGAGATTATAAAAAGCTGGGTAGCTACCTTCCACTCTGTGGCTCCTCATAAAATTGTTTAGCCCATTATGAATTTACCAGTCTCTGAAATTTCACTTGTACCTACGAGCTGGAAGACTGTTGACGGGGAAGGGTATAGATACGCCTATGGAGGTTCTACGGGAGCAGCTCCCTTGATCTTAGTACATGGTCTCTTTGGGGCTCTGAGTAACTGGGATAATACCCTTAGGACCCTACAAGACAAATACGCTCTTTATGTTCCTCTATTGCCTATTTATGAGCAAACGCTTATTGAGCCTTCATTAGAAGGGCTTCTAACTTACCTTCTGAGATTCTTTGAGGGAGAAAAGCTCTCTTCTGCGGTATGGATAGGTAACTCATTGGGGGGGCATTTAGCCTTACTGGTTGCGCGGCACTACCCAGAGAAGGTTCGGGCACTCGTGCTAACAGGAAGCTCAGGGCTCTTTGAAGAAGGAATGGGAAGTTCTTTCCCGCGCCGCAGTAGTCGTGAATACGTAGCTGAAAGGGTTCGCTTTACTTTCTATGATCCTCGCCATGCTACTCCAGAGCTAATAGAGGAGGTTTATGATATAGTAAATGATAACTACAAAGCCTTGCGAGTTCTCAAAATTGCTCGTGACGCGCAGAGAAACTTTGTAGGGGGCTGGCTCCCAGCCATTCAAGCCCCCACTTGTCTAATATGGGGTCTGAATGATACTATCACGCCTGTGGCAGTTGCTTACACTTTCTATCACCTGTTACCTCATGCAGAACTGCACTTTATAGATGAGTGTGGTCATGCACCAATGATGGAGCAACCTGAGCGTTTTCATGCCGTACTGCTACGATTTTTGCAGCGTCTGCAGGTATGAGTCGGGCTACTCTTACATTACTACCTTTAGCACGCTACCGCCATGTTTTCTTAGTCCCTTCCATGCGAGTGTATGAAGCAAAGCGGCTCTTTAGTCGTCATCCTCGCCTTTCCCGACTTCCTATCCTTTCCCCTGAAAAAAAGTACCTTGCTTCCTTATCTCGACGTGCCCTTATAAGAAAAAGTCCTGATATTCCTATACAGGAGCTTTCATGGGAGAATATTAAGCCCCTACCCCTTTATGCTACTATTTATGATGCACTGCAACAGATGGAGCATTATAAGAGCCCTGAGATTCCTATCGTAGATGAAGAAGATAGATATGTAGGTACTGTTACCACCGATAGTTTAGTAAGATGGTGGAGCCATTTAGCTGCAGTCCAGGAGCGAGGCTCTGTACTTATTTTAGAGACTTACCTTCGGGATTACAGCTTAGCAGAAATTGCCCAGATTTTAGAGAGTGATGATGTACGCATACTCTCTGCTTACCTCCTTCGGCATGACACAGACCTACAAAAGACCTATATTGTTCTGAAAGTGAATACTATATTTCTCACGAGAGTAATAGAGCTTCTTGAGCGGAGAAACTATAAGTGTATTGCCATATATGGAGATTTACTGATGGAGAAGCATGCGCGCGAGCAGCTTCAGGCTCTCCTTCGTTACCTTGACCTATAAATGCCGAGCGGGAGACGGGATTCGAACCCGCGACCCTCAGCTTGGAAGGCTGATGCTCTACCGGCTGAGCTACTCCCGCACTGTGGGGAGTGAAGGATTCGAACCTCCGAAGGCTGACGCCACCTGATTTACAGTCAGGCCCGTTTGACCACTCCGGCAACTCCCCATATCCACGCAAAGATAAGACAAATTTTCTTTTTGTCTGTTCAAGGGGTGACCCCTCTAACTATCTTTATGCCCCCATCATCCCTAACCTTCAGGATATAAACGGCATAAGGAGGAAAAGGGAGAGAAATATTACCCTCCCCTTTATACAATAAGCGCCCAGTTAGGTCATATACCTCCACCTCCTGTCCCAAAAGAAGCCCTCTGACGGATAGATACCCTCCCTCATAAGAGATTATAGGAAGGAAACCCGAGGGATCAATCATTAGGGGTACAGCACAATCATTAAAGCAGCCGGATGCATTATGGGTTACTCGGAATGAGACTGCGTAGCCCCCCTGCGTATTGTAAGTATGAGTAAGATTAGTAGGAAGAGACGCCGCAGAATTGGTACGCTGCCCTGAGCCGTCATCTGGGTCCCATAAAATTGTAAAGGGACCTGAGGGTAAGCCTGTACCTCCCAGAGTAAATGTTACTAAGCTCCCAGGGGTAGCAGGATTTGGAGAGGCACTGCAAGTGAGCCCTCCTAAGCTGATTACTTGAATAGGCTCATCATTACTCACTGCTACGGGACTGGTGCTGGTAACTCGCACCCGATAACTTCCACTTGGTATATTAGAAGGGACTAAACAAGCGATAGGGCTACTCGTACCCGTCCCTATAACGGTAGGATTAGCAAAAGAACCCGCTGCATCTGACAACTCTACTTGAAAAGTATTTGTGGGAGAGAAAGTGCCACTGGTAGAAAAAGATACGGAAAGTCCGCTTCCTGCACACATCATAGATACAGGGGGAGAAAGAGTGATACTCGTGGTCGGAGAAGAACCACTCTCTTCCCATACTACCACCTCATCTATGCCGAAGGGTGGCTCCATTCCTCCTCCCCCGGGATTATTCACAAATTGAAAACCTAAGTATAAAGTGGCAGGCCTTGAGAGGGATAAAGATATTGTGTCAGCATACCAGCTGGGTTGATTTCGAAAGAAGGAACTCCCATTTCTTGAGCTTACTTGAGTCCATGTAGTGCCATTCGTACTGTAATAAACTTGTCCGTAGGCATTAGGTCCGCCTTGGCAGAGCCAGAAGAAGCTTACTTTGATAGGTTGTGTGCCAGGAGGTATGGGTATAGCTCCACTTCGAGCGAAGCTACTTTGGACTGGGTAACAGGGGAATATGCTGGTGGGTTCTATGTATAGTATAGGAGTCAAAGAAGGAGCAGTAGGGCAATTCGCCCCATTCCAGGTAGGATTGAAAGAGATATACATGAAAGGAGATTGGGGGGAGCCGCTAATACCACTGGGTTGGGCAGGAACGGCGGGTCCGCTTACACTTTGGCAGAATGAAGGATCGTTAAGCTGGCAGAAGGCGGGGTTGGCTGCTGTCTGTGTATGAGCGGCTGTGTAGGGCGCATCTACTACCCAGCGATTGAATGGATTAGGATTAGAGCCCAAATCGCTACTGTTTAGTGTCCAACCCGGGGGTGTTCCACCGTTGAAATTTTCTGTGTAATGAATAATCTGAGCCCACGAAAGAGTACTCAGTAGTACTGCATACTTTCGCATAATGCAAAGATAAAAATTTTCCCATGAGTGTTGCAAGCTACTTTGGGAAATGCCATATAGTTAGTAATGAAGGGATGTTTTTGTACCTTTGTGGGGGAGGTGAGGTGCCCGAGTGGTCGAAGGGGACAGTTTGCTAAACTGTTGTACGGGTGAAAGCCCGTACCGCGGGTTCGAATCCCGCCCTCACCGCTACGAGGCGTAGCGCAGCCCGGTAGCGCACCTGCTTTGGGAGCAGGGGGTCAGCGGTTCAAATCCGCTCGCCTCGATGCTGGCCCCGTAGCTCAATCGGATAGAGCACGGGATTTCTAATCCCGCGGTTGCAGGTTCGAGTCCTGCCGGGGTCGCAGCCCCTCAAGCACTCCTAAAAGCAGAAAGGGCATCTGTAAATCTAAATACCTTCTTTCCACTATCTCTAATGCCCCGTAGGCTAAGAGAGGCATTATAGTGAATCCCATCCAGAGCCAGTTCTCCGCTTTATTGTATAGGGCTACTTGCCCTATAATCAACAGCATCCCTGCCCAGAAAATCCAAAAGAAAGTGTAGTAATATACATCTCTAACAATAGACTGCATAGACTCGGGAGAGACTGGTACGGCTAAGCCCTTCCACCGCCGCCAGTGCGTTAGCATTTTGTAGGTGAGAGAACTATTGGCTCGGAGCCACTTCTCGCATTCATTCAGGCGGCGAATTAAGTTCTTTTCTCTCTCACAATCTTCTATGGTAGGGGGAGGGTCTTCCTGTCTTATGTGCCCATAGGCCATCACATAAGAGGGGGAGTTAAGCAAACTGCACAGGTCCATTCCAATATTATACAAAGTTTCAGGGGGGCACAGCTCAGATTTTTGAAAGTCCCTAAAAGCCCTTCGCCATACAACAAGAGGCTGAGGAGAAGTACATAACAGAAGCCCATGGGGATGTTTAGGATCGTTATTGGCAAAATGATAATCTTCCCCCATAGCATTCAACAGACCGTATATTGCGGGTAGTACAGCATGAAGCAACATGGGGTCCTGAAGGGTTTGGCTTCCTTGTAATGGGCGAAAATCACCATAGGTCTGATAGTTCCTGTATATCCAAGCAAGCTCTGCAGCACTCCACGGGAATACAAAGGAGATTACGCTAAAGAGACCTCTATAGATGAAGGGACGCTCTCTATATA